>DATHXZ010000068.1:0-1501 GCA_035459405.1 Chthoniobacterales bacterium | reverse complement strand
AGGAGATGCGCGGCTGGAAAACGCCCACGCACGCCGCGAAGAAGTTCACCCAATTGCCGCCCGCCGCGCGCGATTACGTGCGCGCTCTCGCCGGTCACACAGGCGCCAAGCTCACCGTCGTCAGCGTCGGCCCCGAGCGCGGCCAGACCATCATCCTCTAGACGCGATGCCGGAAAAGCTCGCCCCAGTCCCGCGCCACATCGCCATCATCATGGATGGCAATGGCCGCTGGGCGCAGAACCGCGGCCTCTCACGCATCAAAGGCCACGAGCAAGGCGCTGAAGCGGTCCGAGAGTCGGTCGAAGGCTGCGGCGATCTGAAGGTCGAATTCCTGACGCTCTACGCCTTCTCGGCGGAAAACTGGCAGCGGCCGAAAGCCGAAGTCATGGCGTTGATGCATCTGCTCGAGCAATTCTTGAAAGATAAAACGCCGGAGCTGCTCGAGAAGAATGTCCGCCTCCAGGCGATCGGACGCCTGACCGACCTGCCCGCAAGTTGCCAACGCCAGCTGCATCAATCAATCGAGCAAACGTCCGGCAACGACGGGCTCACGCTCATCCTCGCGCTCAGTTACGGCGCGCGCCTCGAGATCATCGATGGCATCAAGAGCCTCATCCGCGAGATCGAGGCGGGCCATATCGACAGCGCGATGATCGACCCGGAGATGTTCAGCAAGCATCTTTACACGCGCTATTACCCGGATCCCGATCTGCTCATCCGCACCTCCGGCGAAATGCGGCTGTCGAACTTTCTGCTCTGGCAGCTCTCGTACACCGAGATGTACGTCACGCCCAAACTCTGGCCGGATTTCACCAGGCAGGACCTCTTCGCTGCGGTCGAAGATTTCCAGCAGCGGCAGCGGCGCTACGGTCTCGTGCTGTAGGCTCGCTCCTGTAGCGGCGGTCTATGACAGCCGAACTTTCTCGCGCGATACGCACGCGCTGCCGCGCTACTCGTGCGCGGTCATCCCGAGCCGCGAAGACGGCGAGGGCCCTCGCGCAGGGTGTCGGCGTCAGCGCTACCGATTTGCTTAGACAAGCACCCAGCGTGATGTCCTTGGTTCGCCTGCTCCCGCAGGCTCTCCGCTTCGCGGCTTCGCCCATCTCGCACCGCTTCCCGCGGGCTCGATTCGTCGTCTGCGCGACTCAGGATGACCGGCACGTGTTGGGGTGAGTCACATGAAGGCAGCGGCAACAGAATCGGCCAGCAATCTGCCTTTCGGCGTGAGCACGAATGCGCCGTCGCGTTGCGGCATCATGCCGAGCTCGATGAACTCCGCAGTTTCAGCGGCCCACGGTTCCAGCCAATCGACCGGAACACCGAAGCGCGTCCGCAGCAATAGCGCAATCTGTTCGCCGCGCTTCATCTCCGGCGTGAGCGCTTCTGTGGTCGCGATCGCGGACAATCCGCCGAGCACCCGATCAGCATACGCGCGGTAATCGCAAACGTTCTGCCAGCGCTCTGCGCCCACGGTTGAAAACGCGCTCGGCCCAATCCCAAC
>DATHXZ010000067.1:0-1782 GCA_035459405.1 Chthoniobacterales bacterium | reverse complement strand
GCGGGTGTTTACCACAACACGGCGGCGATCATCGATGCGAGCGGCGAGTTCCTCGGCAAGTATCGCAAGATGCACATCCCGGATGACCCCGGGTTTTACGAGAAATTTTACTTCACGCCTGGCGATCTTGGCTTCAAAGCGTGGCCCACATCGCGCGGCAATATCGGCGTGTGCATCTGCTGGGACCAATGGTATCCCGAGGCGGCGCGGCTCACCGCGCTACGCGGCGCGCAGCTTTTGTTTTATCCGACAGCGATCGGCTGGCATCCCTCCGAAAAGGAGGAATATGGCGCGGCGCAGCATTCATCGTGGGAGACAATTCAGCGCAGCCACGCCATTGCGAATGGCTGCTATGTCGCCGCCGTAAACCGAGTGGGCCACGAGGCGCCTGCCGGCGGGCCAGGCATCGACTTCTGGGGGCAGAGTTTCCTCTGCGATCCAGCCGGCGACATTCTCGCAAAAGGCAGCGTCGACAAGGAGGAGATCGTGATGACCGAAGTGCGCTGGGGACGCATCGATGAACACCGGACGCATTGGCCGTTTTTGCGCGATCGCCGCATCGATGCGTATGCCGGAATCGAGCAGCGGCTGCTGGATTAAGCTGTAGCCGCTTCGCTGTGCGAACCGCCGGGTTCGGATAGTGGCGCGTCACTGCGCCACCCACAGGGCGGCGGCTACAGGCTCCATCTGCGCGCGACGCCTCTCGACCGGCCGCACCGCGGCGTTGCCACCTTCGACACGCACAAGATGCGCCGCGCGAACGTATTGTTGATGATGAAAATGAATGCCTTGCTTGCTATTGTGTCCCTCTGCGTTTCCGCGGTGTCGACCTACGCGGCCGATGATGTGCAGAAGGCAATCGCGGTCATGAGCCCGACGGCTGGCAGCAAAGTCTCGGGGACAGTGACCTTCACGAAGGCGGGCAACGGGGTGAAGATCGTCGCAGAGCTGAATGGTCTCACGCCCGGCAAGCACGGCTTCCACATCCACGAGTTCGGCGATTGCTCTGATCCAAAAGCGGAGAGCGCGGGCGGACACTACAATCCCACCCAGAGCCCGCATGCAGGGCACGACGCCGAGAAGCGGCACGTCGGGGACATGGGCAACGTCGAAGCCGACGCGTCAGGCAAAGGGCGCCTCGAGCTCACGGACGAGAACATGGAATTCACAGGCGACAAAGGCATCCTCGGCCGCGCGTTAATTGTGCACGAGAAGGCCGACGACCTTCAGACGCAGCCGACCGGTAATGCGGGCGGTCGGCTGGCGTGCGGCGTCATCGGCGTGGCGAAACAGTAGCGCTGCAAAATCGCGTCAGGCGCGCTAGGATACGCGCGTGCTGGAGTTGCTCACCATTAGCGAGGTAAGGCGCCGCGCGCAGAACGGGTTCGTGCCGGCGCGGGTGCATGTGCAGGTCAATGCGACGGAGAGCAAATCGACGCGCGAAGGGAAGCCGTACTGCGAAATCGTCGTCGCCGACGCGTGCGACCGGCTGACGCTGCGCGTCTGGAGCGATCATCCTGATTACCGCGCCTGCGAGGCGCTGGAGATCTCTGCGTTCATCGAGATCAGCGGCGAATTCGCGCAGCACCAGCAGTTCGGGCTCGAGGCGAAACAGTGGAACGTGCGCCGTCTCTCAGGGCAGGAGACGGCGGAGCTTCTCCAAGGCCCGCCCGAGTTACGTGCGAAACAGGCGGCTGACTGGGCTTACATGATTGAGCGCGTCGCCGCGATCGGCGACCCGCGTCTGCGGCTGCTCAGCGAGACGTTCATCGCCGATCACGG
>DATHXZ010000066.1:0-3501 GCA_035459405.1 Chthoniobacterales bacterium | reverse complement strand
GGATGCGCATGAGCTGCTTGACAAACTCACCGAGCGCATTGCCACCGAGATGCAATTCACCGCGATCAGGCTCGGCAGGGAATCCGAAGCCGAGAACCAGCACGATGTCGAATGCACGATGATGACCTCGACCGGCAGCTCCGGCGGCGTCGATGTGGTCATCACGGTCATCGCGTTCACGCTGGGCGACGAGAAGCACTTCACTGTCCAGAGCGCGGGACCGGCTGCGCTGAACCAGAAGCACAAGGCAGTGCTGCTCGGCATCATCGATTCGATTAAGCCGATCGAGGAGCAATAGCGCCGCGTGCGCGCCCGCAACCGCTATGCGCGCGATCTCGATTGTTCCGGTCTCGACGGCGGATATCGACGTAGCCGTGCGGCTCCTGGAAGCGCAGCTACTAGAGCATGACATCTACACAGCTGAACAGGCGATCCGGGCTGTGGTGGAGGCGGTTACTAGGGACAACCGCCATGGGTTCATGTTACTCGGCTGGTCGGAAAATCGACCGGTCGGGATCGCGTACGCCGCTGCCCATTTGAGCGCAGAACATGGCGGACTCATCGGCTGGCTCGAAGAGCTTTACGTCGTGCCGGACTTCCGCGGCTGCGGTGTCGGCTCGTCGTTGCTGAGCACGGTTGTTTCCCGCGCCGGCGAGTCAAACTGGCGTGGCATCGAGCTGGAGGTGGTGGCCGGTCACGAACGCGCCGCGGCGCTCTATGCGCGACACGGCTTCGGTGCACTGAACCGAAAGCGGTACGTGCGGATGCTTGCCTGAATACGCCTGCCCACTCGTTGCATTGGCGGCTAGAGCCGGTCGTGAATCACGGAACAACTTCTGAAGGAGGCAGAAAAACTCATCGTGAGTACTTACTGCTCGTTAGCCGCCAAATCGCTGCTATATTTCGCGATGGCAAAATCATCCGGCTCTTCATTCACCCGTCGCGCACCTGATAACATCACCGAGGAACTTGTGGCCATCCTCTCCTCGAAAACGGCGTATGAATTCAAGCCGCTCTTCGAAATCATCCTCAACAGCCTGCGCGAGCGCAACGCAGCCAGCGGCGGCGAAGAAATGCTCCGCCTCCGGTGCTACGAAAAACTCCAGAGCCTGGTCAGCCAGGGCATCGTCGACCGCAAGGTGAACGGCACGGTGAAGAAGTACAAGGGCGTCCCATCACGCCTCGCTACCCTCAGTGCTGAGCAGAAGACTCTCCGCACAGAGTGGAACGCGCGCACGGTCGCGAAGGCCGCTGCCGCGCGTAGCTGATCCGGTTGCCGCGGCTGTCCCCGGCAGCCGTCTTTGCTCCAGCGGGATCGACTTCGCGCGACGCGCAGCCGACAAGCCGCACGAAAATCGTTGCCGAACCGAACTCGGCAGGCGCAGCCTGCTGCCATGTCCAAGGCAGCGAAGTGCGGAAATCAGATTACCCGATCGAACCCGTGTTCCTGAACCGGTGGTCGCCGCGGGCGATGTCGGGCGAGCAAATTTCGACGAACGAATTGCTGCGCCTCTTCGAAGCGGCACGCTGGGCGCCGTCATCGTTCAACGCGCAACCGTGGCGCGAGCTCTACGCGACCCGCGGCAGTGCGCACTGGCCAACGTTCCTCGGGTTGCTCGTCGAGGTAAACAGAGCCTGGGCACAGCATGCCGCGGTGCTGGTGCTGTTCATCTCGCGCATGAGATTCGAGTACAACGACGAAGAGTCGGTGACGCATTCGTACGATTGCGGTGCGGCGTGGGGGAGCTTTGCGGTGCAGGGCCTTCAGCAGGGGCTCGTCCTCCACGGCATGGAAGGTTTCGATTACGACCGCGCGCGGACGGACCTCAAAGTTCCCCCTGAATTCCAAATCGAAGCGATGGCGGCGGTGGGCAGGCCCCGCCCCGCTGAAATGCTGCCGGAGAAACTTCGCGGCCGGGAAAACCCGACAGACCGCCGCAAAGTCCGCGCGAGCATCTGCGAAGGGCCGTTTCAATTCTGACCGCGAAACGTCTCTTCGCGAATCGTGTAGCGTCCGCGATCCCGACCGAGGGCGAAGCTAGTGAACACGGATACGCGATCGATCCAAATGGCTGAAGCCGAACTCGCAGAGCAAATCGACACAACGCCGGGCCCGCACGCGAGTACGGGCAGGCGCTGGGTCGTTCTCGTCGTTGGGACCGCAACGATTTTCGCCGCGGCGTTCCTGCTCTTTTCCCTTCAACCGCTCGTCGGGAAAATCGTGCTGCCGCGGTTTGGCGGCTCTGCTGCCGTGTGGTCGGTGTGCCTTGTTTTCTTCCAGACTGCGCTGCTCGCCGGCTATGCCGTCGCTTATGGGATCGCGAGGCTACGCCCAAAGCAGCAGATCGCCGCTTACGCGCTGCTCTGGCTGCTGGCTGCGGTGTTTGCGTCAGTGCCGGTCGGCGACGTCTGGCGGCTGACGTGGTTCGATAATCCGGCCGGCGAATTGCTCCTCAAACTGATGCAGTTCGTCGCCCTGCCCTGCATCCTGGTGGGCAGCGTCAGCATCCTCGTGCAAGTCTGGGCCCGGCTCTCGGGCGTTAAAGATCCTTACGCATTCTATGCGGTGTCGAATGTGGGCTCGCTCGGCGCGCTACTCACGTATCCGACGTTGATTGAACCGAATCTCTCCGTGCCGGTATCGGCGGCCGCATGGACGTGGGGATTTCGAGTCGTGGCGCTGCTCGTTGCAGGTCTGAGCTTGGCCGTGTGGATGGCGCGCCCGGACGATGCGCGCGAAGATGAAGCCGGCCGCTCTGATTCTGCGCCTCCGGGTTGGGGGATGACGCTCGCCTGGATGGTGCTGTCCGCGATCGGGTCGGGATTGCTCGTTAGTTTCACTTCGCGCATGACGCAGGACATCGCGCCGATCCCGATGTTGTGGATCATCCCGCTGTCGCTCTACCTGCTAACGTTCATCCTCTGCTTCGGCGGCTTCTACCGGCGTAGCTGGATTCTGCCGCTCGCTCTGATTGCCTTCGCTGTCCAGACCTTCGTGACGCTGCGCTACGGCTGGCCGGACCTCGGGTTCACGCGCAAGGTTTTCGGACAGAGCATCGAAGTCAGCGGCATCACAGTCGGTCTGTTGCTCGCCTCGACTGCGTTCTTCCTTCTCGTCATGCTCCTGCACGGCGAGCTCTACGCATTACGGCCCGCGGCACGTTTCCTCAGCCGCTATTATGTCGTGATCTCAGCCGGTGGCGCGATCGGCGGCGCATTCGTTAGTCTCGCGTCGCCCTTCCTCTTCAATCTTCAGTTTGAATACCCGCTCCTCCTCGGCCTCGCGCTCGGCGTGCTGGTGACGGTCACATTCGTGTATGGCGTGCGCCTGTTGCAGAACTACTGGCTGAATGCAGCCGCTACCGTCGGGATCATCGTCACTGGCCTCGGCCTGACCATCACGAAAATGACGGGGCCGCAATCGTTGGTTGGGCAAGACACACAGATCACCTACTACCGGAATGTCTACGGACCGATGCGCGTCGAGAAAACGCCTGAGCG
>DATHXZ010000065.1:0-2405 GCA_035459405.1 Chthoniobacterales bacterium | reverse complement strand
TCGGCTGGCGCTCGTGCAACACGCCGGTCATCGCCATCACTGGGACGAACGGCAAGACGACGACGACCGAGCTGCTCGCGCAGATGCTGAACGCGTGCGGTCAGCGCACGATCGCCTGCGGCAACATCGGCAAGCCGCTCTCGGAAGTCGCGCGTGAAGGCCGGCACTTCGACGTGTTGACGGTTGAAGTCAGCTCTTTCCAGCTTGAGACGATCACGAGCTTTCGGCCGTCGATCAGCATCTGGTTGAACTTCGCGCCCGATCACCTCGATCGTTACCGCTCGTTAGGCGAATACCGAGCGGCGAAGCTTCGCATCTTCGACTACCAGACTGCCGACGACGTTGCCGTCGTGAACGCGGTCGAGGAACTGCCGCAGATTAAAGCGCGCAGGATCACGTTCAGCGCCTACACCGATCAGTCCGATTTCCGCCTGGCCGAAGGCGCAATCGTTTACCGCGGCACGCCAGTGCTTCGCCTTTCCGACACGAAGCTGCGCGGTTCGCACAACATCGAAAATCTGATGGCGACGCTCGCCGCGGGCCTGACGCGCGGCCTCTCGTTCGAGCAGATGGTCCCGCCGCTCTGCGCGTACGACCCGCGCCCGCATCGCTGCGAGTTCGTGCGTGAGATCGGCGGCGTCGGTTACATCAACGACTCCAAGGCGACCAATCTCGCTGCAGTCGAGAAGGCGCTACTTTCGCAGAGCAAGCCGGTCGTCCTGATCGCGGGCGGCAAAGACAAAGGGTTCGACTTCGACACGCTGCGGCCGCTCGTCGCGGAGAGGGTTCGCGCGACAATCCTCATTGGCGAGATGGCCGACCGGATCTGCCGCGACTGGAGCGAAGTGGTGCACTGCGAGATCGCACACTCGCTCGCCAACGCAGTCGAGCGCGCCCGCCGCACTGCGCAACGTGGTGAGACGGTCCTGTTCTCTCCCGGCACATCGTCGTTCGACATGTTCAAGAGCTACGCCGATCGCGGCGACCAATTCCGTGCCCTGGTGCACGCACTGCCCACCTAAACGCCATGAAGATACCTCACCTGTTCGCGAAAAATTCGCGGAAGACCGGAAAGGCACCCTCACCCCAACCCCCTCGGAGCAGGAGAGGGGGCTCCTTCTCCCTTTGGGAGAAGGTTGGGATGAGGGCTCCCCGCCAGCAGAAGCTCCGCGCGAGCACCGCTCGGCGCGCCGTCAGCGAAGACGAGATCGATTACGAGGAAATGTCGGAGCCGAACATGAAGCTCTCGCGCGCGTTGCTCATCGTGCTTGTGCTTCACGTGGTCGCGGTGGCCGGCATTATCGCGTTCAACACGATCAAGAGCCGGCAAGGCGCCTTCCCGCCGGCGAGTTCAACAACAACAACGAAAACCGAGCCCTCTCAACTGACTGCTCCGCCGAAGGGCGAAACTCCAGCCCTCGCATCGGCGGCGAATTCAGCCGCATTGCCGAAACGCGAGGAGACGACCACGCCTGCTGCTCCGGTCGCAAAAGCTCTGCCCGCTGAGCCGGTGAAGACCGCCGCGACGAAACCCGGCGCCACCGCGGAAGACGGCAAGTATTACATCGTCGCGAAAGGCGACAATCCGATGTCGATCGCGAAGAAGCTGAAGGTTTCGCAATACGAATTGCTCTCCGCGAACGGCATCACCGACCCGACTAAGTTGCAGATCGGACAGAAGCTGATCATTCCGCCGCAAAAAGCCGCGGCCAAAACAACGCCGAAGAGCAAGAAATCGGACGGCTAGCAGACACCCGCCGCGCAAACGATGCATCGCAAGAGTGCCTACATCCTGTCCCTGGCTGTGCTCGGGATGCTTGTCATCGGCATTGTGATGCTGTTCAGCACGAGCGCGTTCGCGAAGGACAGCCGCGGCGACGTTTATTTCTTCATCAGACGCCAGGCGTTCTGGCTTTTGGTCGGGCTCGTCGTCTGCACGGTCGCAGCGATCACCGACTACCACTTCTGGGCGCGTACGTGGTGGATCTGGTTTGGAGTGGCTGTCGTTGGCCTCACGCTCTGTTTCATTCCGCCGATCGGCATGCGCATCAATGGCTCGCGCCGTTGGATTGGGTTCGGGGGCTTTACCGCACAACCATCCGAGCTCGCGAAAACTGCGGCCGTCTTCTTCCTCGCGTGGTGGTTCACGAGGTATGAGAAGGAGAGCGCTGGATTACTGCGCGGCTTCATCATGCCGCTCGGAATAATCAGCGTGCTGCTGGCCTTGATTGCAGCCGAGGTCGATCTCGGAACAACTGCGCTGATCGGCGGCACCGCGTTTGTGATGATGTTCGTCGCCGGCGCGAGTCCGTGGCTGCTTGGCCTGCTGTCGCTCAGCGGTGTCGGCGCGATCCTGTTCGTCGCGACGACAATGACGGAACGCATGGGACGCCTCGCGGCGTTCA
>DATHXZ010000064.1:0-4046 GCA_035459405.1 Chthoniobacterales bacterium | reverse complement strand
AGGGCGACGGCTTCGTCCTGCCACCGTGCCAAGCCGAACAGCGCGCCGATACCGATGCGGCGGAAACCGGCTTCGTAGCCGCGCACCGGGCAATCCAGTCGCCAGTTGAAGTTGCGTTTCGGGCCGGAGGTGTGCATCTCGGCATACGTCTGCCGATCGTAGCTTTCCTGGTAGACGACGAGAGCTTCGGCTCCAGCATCGACGACAGGCTGGTATTCCTCTGTCTCCATTGGGCCGACCTCGATCGCAATCGAGGAGAACTCGCGAGCGAGAGCGCGGACGCAATCCGAAAGATAGGTACCGCTGACGAACTTCGGATGTTCACCGGCGACGAGCAGCACCTGGCGGAAGCCCTGGGCAGCGAGATGACGCGCTTCGGCGTTGACCTGGTCGACATCGAGTGTGACGCGGAGGATCGGATTGTCGCGCGAGAACCCGCAGTACCGGCAGTTGTTGATGCATTCGTTAGAAAGATAAAGGGGCGCAAACAGCCGCATCGTGCGTCCGAAGTTCTGCTGCGTCAGCGCGCGCGATTGATTCGCCATCGCCTCCAGCTGCTCGTCGGACGCAGGCGCGATGCGTCGCTCGAAGTCGCGGACAGCAGCCGACTTCACGAGCGGCAGATTGTCGACAATGGGTGCGAATGACATCGCCGTAATCTCGCGTCCGCGGCTCGGTTCGCAACGACAGAGCCTTCCGGATGATGCATCGGCCGAGTAACATGGCTGTGTGATGAGACCTGCATTTATTCCGCTGCCGAACCGTGAGACGCTCTCGGATGAAGAGATCGGCCGTCGCGCGTCAGAGTTCCTGCGCCGCATTCAGACGCGACGAACTGTACGCGATTTCTCCTCGCGGCCGGTCAGCCGTGAAGTGATTGAAGATTGTATCCGCGCGGCGGGCAGCGCACCGAGCGGTGCAAACATGCAGCCGTGGCACTTCGTTGCTGTTTCGGGGCCGGAGTTGAAGCGCGAGATCCGGATCGCGGCGGAGAAAGAGGAACAGGAGTTCTACGAACGCCGCGCGCCGGCAGAGTGGCTGGATGCGCTCGCCGCAATCGGGACGGACGCAAACAAGCCGTTCCTCGAAACGGCGCCGTGGCTGATCGCGATCTTTTCGCAGCCCTACCACGCGACGGCCGAAGGCGTGCGCGTGAAGCATTACTACGCCAGCGAATCAGTCGGCATCGCGACCGGCTTCCTAATCGCGGCGCTCCATCACGCCGGCCTCGCAACGCTGACGCATACGCCGAGCCCGATGGCATTCCTCAATCAAATTCTCGAACGTCCTCCGCACGAGAAGCCATTCCTCCTGCTCGTCGTCGGCCATCCGGCAGAAGGCGCGGTGGTGCCGGATATTGCGCGCAAAGCGCTGCCGGAGATCAGCTCGTTCCGGCCCTGAAAAGCAAAACGCCGGGAACACATACAGTGTTCCCGGCGTCTCGTTAAGTTTCTATTCGCTCAGTCTTAGAACGCGAAGTTCAGGCCGGTGCGGACCTGGAAGAAGTCGTTACGACCGCCTTCCAGATGATTGAAGCTGAGGTCGTTCGTGAGACCGATGCGCTGGGTTAAGCGAACTTCGATACCGAGGCCATATTGACCCATCAAGCGCCCGTCGTTGTCGTCTCCGGTGATGAAGTCGTCAATGTCGTCGTCGTCGTCGAAATCGTCGAAGTTGGGGTCATCATTGCCGCCAAAGATTGCACCCACGCCCACCCAGGCGTACGGTGAGAAACGCGTGCATGGGATGGGGTAACGCAAGGTCAACGTGCCGACAAAGCCGCCGGCGAAGTCACCGTCATCGTCATCGTCAAAGCCGAAGTCTTCGAAGTCAGTGTTTTTACGGTTGGTGGCAAGTCCGAAGCCTTGGATACCGACACCAAAGTAGCGACGGAAGAAGTACTTCGCATCGATTGCACCGCCCCAGGCGTGGTCCACGCCGAGGAAGGTGTCTTCGCGATACTCGTTCGCGGTCGGGGCATAGACGCCCGAGACGGTGACGTTCCATTCGTTATCCGCATACCACTCTGGGCATGGGGCCTGTTGTTCGACTGCCTGCTTCATCTCCTTGCCGGAGGACATAGTCGTGCCGGCGTAGGCGCCTGACACTAGTGCGGTCAACGCGCACACGGTTAAGGTAAGTTTCTTCATAGTTGTTGCTCCTGTGTTTTGGTTAAGTCCGGCTTGCCGTCAATCAAAAAAATGCACCGGTGACATTTTGGAGACACCGAGGCGTCTCCTTAACTGGCGGCGATTGTGGCACAGAAAATCTTCGTTTCCAGCCATATTTCGCAAAAATATCGGACGGCTTGCGGCGCTCGGTTCTCCCGTTCCGGCACTACGGCTTCAATTCTGCGCCGCTGTTCGCGTCCGTGACCATGAACTTCTCGTGGTGATATGTCGGGTCGCCTCGGAACAGCAGGCGTCCTGCGTAGCGCCGCTCGAGCTCGATTAGGAGCTCCTCATCTTCCTCCTTCAGCCGCTTCAGCACGTCGGGATTCAGGATCACGCGAATGTCGTGCACCGTATCCTGGTATTTGCGCATGACGGTGTTCAGCGTGCGGTGAAGCTCGACGCTGGTCGTCATGGAGGTCTTCACCACGCCTCGGCCCTGGCAGTACGGACAATTCTCGTAAATCGAATCGCTAAGACTTTCCTGCGCACGCTGACGCGTCATCTCCATCAATCCAAGCGCGGAGAGCGGCACCACATGGGTCTTCGCCTTGTCACGCTTCAGGCGCTCTTTCATCAGGCTGTAGACGGCCTGCTGATCCTTGCGGCTCTTCATGTCGATAAAGTCGCCGATGATGAGGCCGCCGATGTTGCGCAGGCGTAACTGGCGCGCGATCTCGTCAGCGGCTTCGAGGTTCGTCTGGAGGATCGTTTTTTCCACGTCCTTGCCCCCTTTGTTGCGGCCCGTGTTTACGTCGACCGCGACGAGCGCCTCGGTCTCATCGATGACGATGTAACCGCCACACTTCAGCCAGACCTGCCGATGGAACGCGTCATCGATCTGCTTCTGGATGCCGTAGGTTTCGAAGATCGGCATCGCGCCATCGTAGAACTGGATGCGATTGCGGGAGCGTCTCGAGATCTGCCCAACCAGTTCGTTCATCCGGTCGATCGCCGCGCGGTCGTCGCAGATCACCTCGTCGATCTCGTCGGTGAGAAAATCGCGCACGGTGCGCTCGACGAGATCCGGCTCCTCAAACACGCGAGCCGGCGCTTTTTCTTCATTGATCGCCTGCTCGACGGCACGCCACTGCTCCACGAGGTAAGCGAGATCGCGCACGAAGTAGCGGGCGCGCTGTCCTTCGCCGACCGTGCGGATGATGACGCCGATTCCCTCCGGGATGTCGAGCTCGCGCAGAATTTTGCGCAGGCGCTCGCGCTCCTTCTGATCCTCGATCTTACGTGAGATGCCACTGCGATCGCTGTATGGCATGAACACGAGGTACCGGCCGGCGAAGCTCAGATTCGTGGTTACGCGCGGGCCCTTCGTGCCGATCGGGCCCTTCGTCACCTGGACGATTACCTCGGACCCGACTGGGTAGATGTTCGGGATGTCGTTTGCGGTGATCCGCTTTTTCTTCTGCCGCCCACCGCTGTTCTTTCCCGGTCGATCGATCTCCTCGATGCCATTGTCGAGTGCCGCGGGGATCGCATCCCAGAAATGAAGGAACGCGTTCTTCTCGAAGCCGATGTCGACGAACATGGCCTTGAGGCCCTGCTCGATGTTTTTAACGCGTCCCTTGTAGACGCTGCCGACGATGTTCCGCGAGCTGTTGCGCTCGACGTTATACTCTTCGAGCCGGCCGTTCTCGAGAAGCGCCACGCGGCGCTCCAGCTTCTCGACGCTGATGATGAGCTTGTTGCCCGTCTTCCGCCCGCCGAGGCCTAAAATTCGTTTCACTCTCTCTATCATAGGGGTGGGAAAATGTTGGGATCATCGCCTGAGCGGACGGCAGTGTGCTGTTCATCTGCGGGCGCGTGATCACTGGTTGGGCCGGCGAGGCTGCTGTTGCTGTCCCGGTCGACGTTGAGGTG
>DATHXZ010000063.1:0-16353 GCA_035459405.1 Chthoniobacterales bacterium | reverse complement strand
GAAAGCGCGCCGGGTGTTGGCGGCACTTCTGCAGATCGGCTGGACCGTCAAGCGACACGCGCACGGTTCTCATCGCATCCTGTCGCGCCCCGGCTGGCCAGACACCGTGTTCGCGTTTCACGACAGCGAGGAGATCGGCCCGCGCATGTTGGCGCGCATCGCGAACAAGACAGGTCTGACTCCGCGCGATCTATGATGCCACGGAAAGCATCTGACCAGGCGATGCAGCTGACGGCGAGCAAGCTTGTCGTCTACACTCTGCGTGTTTGCCATCGGACGTCTTTTCCGCGCAGATGCCGCTGTGGGCTCGCCGCAGCTGATGTTGTGTCTCGTTAGATGTTCAGCACTTCATCACCGCTCCCATCGTGCGTCTTCCCTGCGTGGACACGGCACTGGGCTCGCCGCAGCTGATCTTGTGTCTCGTTACACCTCAGACAATGCACGTCGCTAGCACTCTCCGCATCGTTCTTCTGCTTTTCGCCGCTTCAACGGTGCACGTGCGGTCGCAGCCCATGAACGACGGCAAGCGCGTGACGGGGCCGAACATCGCTTCCAAGGACGCGTTCACTGCCCAGCTCTGGCTGACCGAGCATGAAGACTTCTTCCGGAAGTTCGCCCAGGGCGGTAACATCAGGTTCGGCGCCACGTCGAAGGTGAAGCGTGACGTACCCGTTTTCATCACCTTCTTTATCAGCGGCCCCGGCGTCGGCGCGTCAGGAGCGGCGCACGTCGCCGTCGACATCATCGTTCGTCGGCCTGACGGCACCGTCTACTTCGAGGGCAGGGACGCCCCGTGTTGGACCGGCACATATCCTTGCGCGCCAGACAGCACCCAAGTTGGCGACGCGAAGGTGAAGCTTCGAATCGAGCCGAAAGACCCGGTCGGCCAGTATGCCGTCGAAGCGACCGTCCACGACAAGATCAAAAAGTTGTCGCTGCCTCTGAAGAAGACTTTCGACGTGGCACAATGAGGTCTAACCAGGCGATGCAGCTGACGGCAAGCAAGCTTGCAGTCTACGTTCCGCGTGTTTGCCATCCAGCGTCTTGTCTACGTGGATGCCGCAGTGCGGTCGCGGCAGCTGATCTTGTGTCTCGTTAGGCCTCGAATCACCAGTGCTACCTGTGTCCGGCAAAAGCGAAGCAACCGAGCGCGCCAGTGCCGCGCTAGAGCAGTTCCTATCGCCCTACGATCCGGCGATCCGCAGTCGCGCACTGCGTCTGCGCGCGCTTGTCTTGGCCGAGGCACCCACCGCGACCGAACTGCTGTACGACTCGTACAATGCTGTGGCGATCGCTTTCACCTTCACCGGCCGCCTTGCCGAGGCATTTTGCCACGTCGCGGTTTACCCGCGTCACATCAACTTGGGCTTTAACCGTGGGTCGGAGTTGGCCGATCCGGACGGAGTGTTGCTCGGCCGTGGGAAGCTCATCCGACACCTGAAGGTGCGAGCGCCGGAAGATCTTGAGCGGCCGCAACTCAAGGGTTTTCTGCGGATGGCTATTGGTCGCGCGGTGAGTTCGCCGACAGGCGAGATTCAGAAAGCGACGATCGTAAAAGCTGCGTCGCCGCGAACGCGCCGTCCGGCCTAACCAGGCGATGCAGCTGACCGCGAGCAAGCCTGCGATTTACGTTCGGAGTGTCTGCCGTCGTGAGCGTATCCTCCGTGGTATGCACAGAGGGCTCGCTGCAGCTGATCTTGTGTCTCGTTAGGCCGATGACACGCGCCGATCGTTGCCACGCACCGTCACGCGAGAGCGGCTCGTGTATTTCGCCGTGGGTGTGCTTGTGCCATAGATCAGCCTCTGGGCTGGCGTTCGCTGGCCAGAGCTTGCCGAGTGGGTATTTGGTCGTTCCTTCTAGTACGACACTCAGCCGGTGTGGTACAGAGTCGCGGGGAGCGTTGTTGCATACGTGCCGATGATCGTCGGCCTGGTGCGTGCGCTGCAGGACACGGGGATCGAGGTCAGTCTGGTCCAGGCTAGCGGGGTGCGGCAGTATGCGCGCGCCTCCGGCATCTTGGCCAAGACCGACACGATCGACGCGCGTGTGCTCTGCGCCTTCAGCCGAGCGCTGCAGCCTGAAGCGAGCCGGCCCTGCAGCGCGGAGCAGGAGGGGCGCTTCCCACGGGCTCCATTCTCGTGCCCGCAGCTGATCTTGTCTCTCGGTAGACGGTGAGGCTGCCAGTCCGCCGACACCGCATTATAGTGCTGGTCGTCGGGATTCGGCGCCGTCGTGCCCGCAGTTCATCTTTATCTCGACAGCTTCAGCGAATCCGACGACAAAGCTACACATGGTAGAAGCGGGCATGAATGCGCAGGGTGTTGTCGGAATAAATTGGCGCGACGTACTCGCCAGGGAGATCTGCCCCGGAATCCGCAAGCGCGACTTATGGCGAGGCGCAGACGGCAGCAAAGCACAAATCGTCGAGATCGACGCTGGTGCGACGTTCACGTCTCTCGACATCCACCACAGCGCGGAAGAAATCTTCGTCGTTTCGGGCGTGTTTGGCGACGGCGCTCGTGAATACCCGGCAGGATCGTTCATCCACAATCCAGCAGGCTCCTCGCATGTGCCGCAATCGAAGGAGGGCTGCGTCATCTTTGTTTTCTCGCCGCAAGGCTGAATACGTTGTGGAGGGCCAGCGATACCGCTGAAGGGGTTTCTCAGATAGCGTGCAGACGCAAAGATGCCGTCTCCGCCTGTGGCGGTATCTTCTTTCGCGCAGAACAGCTGCGCGGCGTCCATGTAGCCAGACGATGCAGCTGACGGCGAGCAAGCTCGCAATTTACGTTGACTCATTCGCTCCCGCTCTTTCGGCCTCCGGCTTCGTTATCTATGTCGCGCCGCGCCCGCGGGGGCTCCATTCTGCGGGTTTGCCATCGCGATCTTTCTCTGGTGTGGATGCCGCAGTGGACTCGCCGCAGCTGATCTTGTGTTTCATCGATAGGCGACTACCTACTCGTCTGATCAAACATATGAACCCATCCACATGTCAGAAGTGAGCACCGCTATCGCTTTATCTGCTTGGAGCGATGTATCTGTTCATCACCCTCGGGCTCGCGCTCAGGGTGTGGCCGGACATCATTGCGCCGTCGGATACGGCTGCTAATGCAAAGACGGTAATCCGCTCTCTTCTCGGCGCGCTAGCGGTGCTCTCCGCCCTGGGTGTGGGCTTTCCTTTGCAGATGCTTCCAGTGCTGCTCTTTGAGTTACTTTGGAAGCTTATCTACACGGTCGCGTTTGCGTTGCGCATGTGGCTGCACCAAGGACTCGACGCGTATGCGACCGAGACGCTGTTTGCCTGCCTACTGGGTGTCGTCCTTGTTGCCGCCGTCCTGCCCTGGAGGTATGCCTTTGGACACTATGTCGCCGCCACATGCGAGCCTTGGCGGCGACCAGATCCACCCGCCGGCTGATCAGGCGATGCAGCTGAACGCGAGCAACCGCCGTCCCGTTTGCGTTGCGTGTGTCTGCAGTCACAAGCCTATGCTGCGCGGCATGCACGGCGGGCTCGCGGCAGCTGATGTTGTGGCTCGTTAGATGGCCGCGCCGCGTTCGAGGTCCCGACGATACACGGCCCTGTCCGGGCTTGCAGTCAGCGGCACGATTACTGGCATCGAGCCTATATGTCATGGCGACGCGCGGGGAAGGTTTTCGCAGTCCCGTGCTCTATGTCGCATGAGGCGGTTTCGCCACGCAGGGCACGCTGAGGCGGGCTCTCAAGTCTGAGCAAGGGCTATGACGACGTGATCGTGATGGCCTTTTTCCCTGCAGCGATCGAGGTCTCGCCTCCGTCAGGCAACCGGGCGGGCTGAGCGCAGTACCGAAGCGGGAGTTGAATCAGCGGGCTGCGCAAGAACGCTCGGTCAGGTGCCGAACTCGGGCCCGATTTGTCGTGCTACGAAGGCCCCAAGCGCATACACACGTGCGTGCGTAAAATCGTTGCAGCAGTTTTCATCTCTCTGATCCCGCTGAACCTGATGGCCGAGCCGGCACTGTGGCAGGAGGTAAGCGAAAGCTCCATTCAGCGGAGCGGCGAGCGTGCGGCGGCGGGCCCGACCTCCTACCGGACGTTGCGGCTGAATAAGGCTCTCCTGCTGCAACTTCTCGCGGCGGCGCCGCGGGAGTTCACGAAAGCGGCGAAGGAACGTGAGGTCGTCGTGACAATCCCGACGCCGGATGGGCGGCTAGCGCGCTTCCGGATCGAGGAGTCGCCCATGGTCTCGCCGGAACTCGCAGCGCAGGTGCCGGACTGGAAGACGTATTCGGGTCGCGGCGTTGATGATCCGACTGCTGTGTTGCGGTTCAGCTGGTCCGCTGATGGGCTGACGGTAATGGTTCTTGGCGCTGACGGCGCTTACTACGTTGAGCCGTATGCGAAGGGGGACCCAACCCATAACCGGGTGTTCCATCGGCGCGATGCGGGCGGCGAGCGGAAGCCTTACACGGCAATGTGCGCGGTGTCGGCGAAAGCACGGGAATCGCAGTCGTCGAGATTTACACGCTGTAGTAGCCGGCGCGTGATGAGCATCGAGCAGCGAGATTGTAGCGGTGGTGTATGACTGCCGAAGCGGTGGGTAATTCTCTCAGCGATCTTGAACGTCAACGACGCTGCTTTCGGCGGTCATAGACCGCCGCTACAGTAGATGACTCCGCGCATCGCGATCGTCGGCGCAGGGGGACGGCTCGGTGCTGCTCTCCTGCGCGAATATGCACGCGGCGGTGAAGCGGTAGGCTTCACGCGTCAGCAGCTTGATCTCACCGATTCAGCGCGCGTGCGCGACACGCTCGGCGGGTTGTCGTTCGATGTGCTGATCAACTGCGTAGCGCAGACAAACGTCGACCGTTGCGAAACGCATCCCGACGAAGCGTTTCAGCTCAACGCCGAAGCTCCGCGGGCGCTCGCCGAGATCTGCACGCGCAAAGGCGCACGGCTCGTCCACATCAGCACCGACTACGTGTTCGATGGCGAAAAGCCCGCGCCTTATGCAGAGGAAGACGCGGCGAAGCCGATCAGCGTCTACGGCGAATCAAAAAGGGCAGGGGAGGAGCGCGTGCTGGAAGTCTCGGACCGGCATTTGGTCGCGCGCGTGTCGTGGGTGTTTGGGCCCGACCGACCGAGCTTCATCGACTGGGCAATGCAGCAGGCGCGCGAGCACGAGCACGTCGAGGCGATCAGCGACAAGCTCTCGACCCCGAGTTACACGCTCGATCTTGCGGATATGCTGGGCCGGCTGATGAGCCACGATGATGCTGCGGGCATCTATCACGTGACGAACAGCGGGATGTGCGCGTGGCAGGAATACGCGCAGCACGCGATCGACTGCTGCATTGCCGAAGGCATCGCGGTTCGGGCGCGGAACGTCGCGCCAGTGCCGCTCGCCAGCATGGCACGGTTCATCGCGCGCCGACCGCTCTATACGATTCTGTCGACGGCGAGATACACCGCATTGAGTGGCCATACGCCGCGACATTGGCAGGACGCGGTAGCGGATTACGTCCGGTCCTACATCGTCGCGCATCGTCAGGCATAATGGGCGCACGATACAGGCGTGCTTCGGGAAGGGGCGGCACCGTGCTCGCTGAATGTACCGCGCGATCTGGCGTGATTCGTGTGACGCGCTCCAGGTTTAAGGTGCGGTAACTAGCGGTGTTTAAGAGAGCTGGCATTCTGGTGGCGTTGGCCGGCGGGCTCCTGCTCGGGATCGCGAGCGCCGCGCTCGGCGGTGCGTGGGCGGCGCGCGCGCTTGCGCTTGTAGAGCCGATCGGCGCGCTCTGGCTCAGCGCTCTGCAGATGACGATCATCCCGCTTGTCGTTTCGCTCGTCATCACCGGTATCGCAGCAACGGCGGAAGCCGCGCGCGGGAGCCGATTAGCCGCGCGCGCCCTCATTTTCTTCATCGTTCTGCTCTCGATTTCCGCCGCGCTGGGAGCGATTTTGACACCGCTCTTCCTACGGTTGTGGCCCGTCGCGAGCAGTTCGGCTGATGCCCTGATGTCGGCGGTGGCGAGTGCACCTGCGCCGGCCGCAGTTCCTGGCTTCGGCGATTTCGTCCGCTCGATTATTCCGACCAACCCGGTCGCGGCCGCCGCGAACGACACAATTCTCCCGCTCATTGTCTTCACCACCTTGTTCGCGTTCGCGGTGACGCGCGTGGCGGCAGAGCCGAGAGAAAGGCTGATCAGTTTCTTCAGGGCTGTCTCCGAGGTCATGCTGGTGATGATCGGCTGGATTTTGTGGCTGGCACCCGCCGGCGTTCTCGCACTTGCGTTTGTGCTGGGCGCGCGTGCGGGAGCGTCAGCCTTTGGTGCGCTACTTCACTACGTCATCATTGTTTCGGCTATTGGCCTGGTCATCACCCTGCTCGGCTATGTCGTTGTGGCGAGCGGTGCTCGCATCGGCATCGCTCGGTTCTCGCGAGCGATAATTCCAGCGCAGGCACTCGCCATCAGCACGCAATCCTCCCTCGCGTCGCTGCCGGCGATGTTGCGCAGCTCCGAAGCGCTGCGAGTGCCGGTACAAGCTTCGGGCGTTATTCTGCCGCTAGCTGTCGCGGTGTTCAGGGTGACGGGGCCGGCGATGAATATCGCAGTCGCGCTTTATGTTGCCCATTGGTTGGGCATCGAGCTCGGCCGCCCTCAAATCATCGCTGGCGTCGCCGCCGCGGCTCTCACGACGCTCGGTTCGCCCAGTCTGCCGGGGCAGATCAGCTTCGTCGCCGCGATTGCACCGATCGCCATGGCAATGGGCGTGCCGATCGAGCCGCTCATGCTGCTCGTGGCGGTGGAGAACATTCCGGACATCGTGCGCACCGTCGGCAACGTCACGATGGACGTCGCGGCGACGGCGACAATCGCGCGAAGAAGCGGCTACGCAGCCGAAGAGGCGATGACAGATGAGGATCAGCTATTGAAAGGGAGATCCTAGAGTGATCGCCGCCGAGGCTGGGCCGCGCGCCGCCTGGTTGACAGCGACCGCGTGAACCCGTTTCGTCCAGTCATGAACTTGAAGATGAAGGCCGCGCTCGCTGCGTTGATGCTGAGCGGCTTGGCGACTGCGCAGGCTCAACTCGCGTGGGACAAGACCGAAGTCGAGCTGCGCCCGAAGGTCGGCGAAAAGGAAGCCGTCGCACAGTTCAGATATCAGAACAAAGGCGACAAGCCGATCCGCATTACCAACGTGAAGAGCTCATGCGGGTGCACCGTGCCGGCCTTGAAGAAGAACGACGTGGCGCCGGGCGAGAGCGGCGAGATCACTGCGACATTCAACATCGGCAACCGCACCGGCACGCAGGTGAAAACCGTGCACGTGCAGACGGATGACGCGGCGCAGCCAGGCGTGACGCTCGTGCTGAAGGCGGTCATTCCCGAAGAGCTGCAGGTGCAGCCGGCGTTTGTATACTGGCAATCCGGCGAGCCCGTGAAGCCGAAGACGATCACTGTTCGTGCGGGCAAGGACGTGCCGGTCACCACGGTTGCAGTCACATCTTCAAATCCGGAGTTCACGACGAAAGTGGAGAAAGGTTCTGCCGCGGGGGAATTCCTGATCCATGTGCAGCCGCAGGATACGTCCCGCGCGGTTTCGTCGACGCTGACCATCAAGCCGGATTATCCGAAGACGGTTTACGCGACTGCACGCGTAACTGATGCTGCCGCGGCAGGCGGCCGGTAGGCGATGCGGGCGATGTTCCGCCAGGCGCTGCTGCTGCTCGGCCTCGCTTTTCTGCCGGCGATTGGGCAGGCGGTGTATCACCGCTCGAGCGCGCCGTGGAACCAGCCGGCGCTGAGGGAAGGCGAGGTGCGGCTCGAACAGGCGCGCGACTGGGGCGATAGCGTGATCTGGGTCGATGCGCGGCCGGACGAACAATTTGAGCGCGATCGCATTCCGCTCGCCGTGCCGTTGAATCAAGACCGCTGGGACGAGTTGCTGCCGCAATTCCTCGAGAAGTGGTCGCCGGATAAACGCGTGATCGTTTACTGCAGCACGCTCAGCTGCGCTTTGAGTCATGACGTTGCGCGCCGACTTCGCGAGCAGGCGGGCCTGCCGAACGTTTACGTCCTGAACGGCGGATGGGAGGCATGGCAGGAGGCGCTGAAAAAGTGAAGACTTCCTCACACGTGCAATCGCCGCTGATGCGATCCGGCACGAGCAGCGCACCGCGTCTGTATGTCGTTCCCGCCTTGGCGGCGCTGATCGGCGGCATCTTCATCTACGCCGGCGCGCTGAAGGCTTGGGACCCGGTGAAGTTTGCCAACGACATCCAGAACTTTCGCATTCTCTCGTGGCCGGTTGGCGTGCGGCTCGCGTTCTACCTGCCGTGGGTCGAAATTGTTGCTGGCCTCGCGTTGTTCATCGGCTGGATGCGCTCTGGTGCGCTGGCGATTCTCAGCGCGCTGACGGTGATATTCATCATCGCAACGGTCTCCGCACGCACGCGCGGCATTGACCTCGAGTGCGGCTGCTTTGGCGCGGCTTCGAAGAACTGGTCGTTCACTTCGCACATGGCCGTTCTCATCGGGCTCCTGGCCGCGGTCGTGCTTCTGTGGTTCTGGAATCCGCCGCAGAGCGCGCGCAACAGCGCCTTGTAGCCGCGCAAGATAATGGTCGCTGAGGCGCTGGCAGGCTCGTTCGCACCGGCGTCCAAGCTGAAGGTGGCCTTTCACGCGATCGCAGCCTCGCCTGCGCGTCTACCGAAGGTATTGCCGGCGGTGACACGTTTCCTGTCGCATTCCAAGGCGCGTACCGCTGCCCAACGCTGCGAGATCAACTCGCTCGAGGACCACCGCGGTAACTACGCCGCACTCGCGGCGATGCTTGGGCGCGCCGGCATGACAGCGAGCGACGAGGAGATCGACGAGCTTGCCGCGTTGATGCCCGAACGGCCGGGCTCGTTAAGCTGGGCGGACTGCTTCTTTCTCGCTGCCGTCACGAGCATCATCGCGCCCGAACGCATGATCGAAATCGGAACGCTCTCCGGTTTCTCGACGGGCGTGATGGCAGCAGCGATCCGCCGAAGGCGACCCACGGCGGCTGTGGTGGTGGACACGATCGACCTGCGCACGCACTGCCACAACGACCCGCAACATCCCATCGGCTATGCGATCGCTACTGTGTTTCCCCAGCACGCACATGCGATCCGAATACACACCGGGCAGACATCAGCATTCGTGGCCACATTAGCCGCGCCGGATGAGCTTGAGCTCGCATTCATCGACGCGAGCCACCGTCATCCGAATCCACTGCTGGATCTGCTGCGGATCGCCGCCCGTATGCGGCCCGGCGGCTGGATCCTGCTGCACGACATCCGCCTGGCGACGATCGCAGACGAAATGCGCGCTGCCGGCGCGGAGCCACCTCCGAACGCACCGGCGGGAGCCGAATGGTTGTTCGAAGCTTGGCCGTTCCCAAAGATCAGCGGCGGCAACATTGGCGCCGTGCAGCTGCCCAAGGACAAAGCGGCGCTCGCACCGTTCGCGCTTGAGATGATGAGGCTTCCCGCTGAGTTGACCCCGCGCAACGCCGCCGAAGCCGCGGCCGCGGTCTACGTCGCTCTGCGCGATCTCGCCTAACGACTAGAGATCGGTGAACGGGTCGCGTTTTGCGATCGTGCCGAGCCGTCCCTGTTGCTGAATCAGCTTCGCGACCAGTCCGGTCCAGCCTGTCTGATGGCCGGCGCCCAATCCCGCGCCGGTATCGCCGTTGAAGTACTCGTGGAAGAGGTAGCGATCGCGATCGCGCTCCGGATCGAGCCCGGAGCCATAATTCGGCGCGAACGGTCGGTTGCCGTTCTCGTCCCTCAACCAGAGGGAGATCAGGCGGTTCGAGAGTTCGTTCGCGATGCACGCCAGCGTCTCGAACTTCCCCGAGCCTGTCGGGCACTCCACTTTGAAATCGTCGCCGTAGTAGTGGTGATACTTCTGCAGTGATTCAATCAGCAGGTAGTTGATCGGCATCCAGACTGGGCCGCGCCAATTCGAGTTGCCGCCGAAGATGGTGCTCTGCGATTCCGCCGGTTCATAACGGACCTCGCGCTGTTCGCCGGTTCCGTGGAGCACATAGGGATGTTGCTCGTGCCACTTGCTCATCGAGCGGATGCCGTGCGGGCTCAGGAATTCTTCCGGATCGAGCATGCGGCGCAGCAGCCGCTTCATGCGATGGCCGCGAGTCAGCGCAATCAAGCGCCGCTCGCCGGCACCGGGCACGTGCCAGCGCGAGATCAGACCGGCGAGATCAGGCCGGTTTGCCAGATACCACTCGAGCCGTGATTTGAACCCCGGCACCGCATCGAGCAGCTCGGGTTCGATTGTCTCCACCGCGAGCAATGGCATCAGTCCGACGAGTGACCGCACCCGGACGCCCAGGTGGCGGCCATCGGGCAGGTGCAGCACATCGTAGAAGAACTCGTCCTCCTCGTCCCAAAGCCCGACGCCTTTGCCGCCGGCGTTGTTCATCGCGCCCGCGATCGCGAGGAAATGCTCGAAGAACTTGGTGGCGATGTTTTCGTAGACCGGATTTTCGCGCGCGAGCTCGAGCGCCATCCGCATCAGGTTCAGCGAGAACATCCCCATCCAGCTTGTCGCATCGCTCTGCTCGAGATGTCCGCCGCCGGGCATCTTCATGCTCCGGTCGAAAACGCCGATGTTATCGAGGCCGAGGAACCCGCCTTCGAAGATGTTGTTGCCGGCTGAATCCTTCCGATTCACCCACCAGGTGAATGCAATCAGCATTTTGTGGAAGACCGTTTCGAGAAACGCGCGATCGCCGCGGCCCGTCTGTCGCTGTTCCATCTTGTAGACGCGCCACGCCGCCCAGCCGACGACCGGTGGATTCACGGCGCTGAAATTCCACTCGTAAGCGGGGATCTGCCCGTTCGGGTGCTGGTACCACTCGCGTGTGATCAGGTCGAGTTGGTCTTTCGCGAACTGGGAATCGACGAGCGCAAGCGGGATGCAGTGGAACGCGAGATCCCACGAGGCGTACCAGGGATATTCCCATTTGTCGGGCATCGACATGACGCGCTCGTTGTAGAGATGGCGCCACTCTGAGTTTCGCCCGCGCTTCCGCTCTGCAGGAGGCGCGGGCTGCCCCGGATCGCCATCCAGCCATTGCTGGACGACGTAGTGGTAGAACTGTTTGCTCCAGAGCATGCCGGCGAGCGCCTGTCTCTGAATCGCCCGGTGCTCCGGGACAAGAGACTGCGGCGCGAGTGCGTCGTATAACTCGTCCGCCTCGCGCCGGCGCAATTCGAAGGTGTCGTCGAAATTCGCAAACGGATCGGCGATCGCGGCCGCGGAGTCGATCTGCTGCAACCGGAGCCGTACGGTTCTCCGCTCGCCGGGCGCGAGAACAAAACGCAAATGCGCGGCTGCTTTCGTGCCAGTCTGTTGCGGATTAATCGCGCGCGTGCGTCCGTGGACGACGAAGTCGTGGAAGGCGTCTTTCGTGAACGGCGTCGCGTTAGGGACCTTCCAGAGACGTTCGCTGTTCGTCTCGTTGTCGGTGAACAGGAGGGTTTCGGCCTCTTCGCAAACCAGCGCGTACTTCCCGAGTACATGGTGCGTCGCTTCGATGCGCGGCCATTCTCCTGCATCGTGCACTGCACGCAGAGCTGGCTTTCGATCGTCGCGGCCCCAGCTCCATGTGTTGCGAAACCAGAGTGTCGGTAGCAGGTGCAGTGGCGCTTCTGTTTCGCCGGCATTCGTGATCGTGGCGCGGATCAAAAGGTCACGCGGCGACCGCTTCGCGTACTCGATCTCGATGTCGAAACAGCCGCCTGCGAAGACGCCTGTATCCGCCAGTTCGAACTCCGGTTCAGCCCTTGTCCTGCGGCGATTTTGTTCGATGAGCTCATCGGTCGGACATGCCTGGCATGGGTAGCGATACGTCATCCGCATGTAGCTGTGGGACGGCGTATTGTCATCGTAGAAATACACCTCCTTGACGTCTTCGCCGTGGTTCCCCTGCGGGCCGCTTAAGCCGAAGAGCCGCTCCTTCAGGATCGGGTCGCGCTCGTTCCAGAAAGCGAACGCAAAGCAGAGCCGCTGCTTGAAATCGCTGATGCCGGCGATGCCGTCTTCGTTCCAGCGGTAGACCCGCGAGCGGGCGTGCTCGTGCGGAAAGTGATCCCACGCGTCGCCGTCGGCGCTGTAATCCTCGCGGACGGTTCCCCACGCGCGCTCACTGACGTAAGGACCCCAGAGGTCCCATTGCTCCTCGCCGCGATTGTTTCGCTCGACGCGAATCTGCTCGGCGGTCATCGCGCGCGATGATGAACCTGCGACCGCGCAGACGTAAAGATTACAATCAGCAGCTGTGCGCTACTCCCACTCGATCGTGCTCGGCGGCTTGCTCGAGATGTCGTAGCAGACGCGGTTCACGCCTTTGACCTCGTTGATGATTCGGGTGGAGATTCGCCCGAGCAGCTCGTATGGCAGGCGCACCCAGTCCGCAGTCATGCCGTCCTGGCTCTCGACAATGCGGATCGCGATGGTGTTCTCATACGTGCGCTGGTCGCCCATCACGCCGACCGAGCGGATCGGCAGCAGCACGGCAAACGATTGCCAGACGCGATAATACCACTCCGACGCTTCCATCTCGCTGGTCACGATCGTGTCGGCTTCGCGGAGAATGTGAAGATACTCGGGCGTGACTTCGCCGAGAATGCGGACCGCGAGCCCAGGCCCGGGGAACGGCTGCCGATGCACCACTTCCTTCGGCAAGCCGAGCTGCAGCCCAGCCTGCCGCACTTCGTCTTTGAAGAGCTGCCGCACCGGCTCCACGAGCTCGAAATGCATCTTCTCGGGCAAGCCGCCGACGTTGTGATGGCTCTTGATGACGTGAGCGGGGTTGCCGCCGACCGCGACGCTCTCGATCACGTCAGGATAAAGCGTGCCCTGGGCGAGGAAGCGGTAGCTATGCCCGTGTGAGCCGTTGGCCTGATCCTCCGCGAGCAGTTCCTCGGTCGCGTGCTGGAACACGTCAATGAACTCGTTGCCAATGATCTTCCGCTTCTGCTCGGGATCGGTGACGCCTTTCAGTTTCGTGAGGAACCGCTCCGAAGCGTCCACATACTTGAGCTTAATGTGGAAGTTCTCGCCGAAGACGCGCTGCACCATCTCCTCTTCACGCGCGCGGAGCAGGCCGTTGTTGACGAAGATGCAGGTTAGCTGATCGCCGATCGCCTTGTGCAGCAGCGCGGCTGTGACGGAGGAATCAACGCCGCCACTCAGCCCCAGCACGACCTTCTCGTCGCCAACCTGACGCCGCACCTGCTCGCACGCGTCATCGATGAACGAGCCCATCGTCCAATCCATCGAGCAGCGGCAGATGTGGTAGACGAAGTTCTGAATGATTTCCCGGCCTCGAGGCGTGTGGGCGACCTCCGGGTGGAACTGCAGCCCATAGAGTCGGCGGTCGGGATGCTCGATCGCGGCGAACGGGGAGTTCTCGGTATGCGCAGCCGCGCGGAACCCAGGCGGCAGCACGGAGACCTTGTCGGCGTGGCTGTTCCAGATGTCGAGATGGTCGCCGATGCCCTCGAGCAGCTGCGACCCATTCGCGACGTGCAGCATGCTGGGCCCGTATTCGCGTCGCGCACTGAACTCGACGCGCCCGCCGAGATGCTGCGCGATCAATTGCATCCCGTAGCAAATCCCAAGCACTGGGATGCCAAGATTGAAAATCTCTGGATCGAGCTGCGGTGCGCGCTCCTCATAGACACTCGCCGGGCCGCCAGACAGGACGATGCCGTTTGGCTTCATCTCGGCAACGCGGGCAGCGGTGAGATTGAACGACACTACCTCCGAGTACACCTGGCACTCGCGGATGCGGCGCGCGATGACCTGGGTGTACTGCGAACCGAAGTCGAGGATGAGTATCTTGGAGTGCGCGGAAGTCGTGGACATTTGCGCTACCGATCTCGAGCTGGTGGTGGGCCCTCGCGCGGCCGCACATATGGATCGCCCGTGCGGTCGATCTCGGGCATCACAGTGCCCTGTCCGGTAGCGCCGCGCCGCACCTGATCCTGCAACTCCTCCGGAGTGGGGCCTTCGTTCGCGCAGCCGGCAAATGAAAGCGCACCCACAACGCTGAAGGCGAGGAGAAGTGGCTTCATCCGCGAAGGTTAGAGCGCGGTCCTGCCAATGCAAGACCGCACGACAACACCGCGTTTTCGGCGGTTGCGGAGCGCGCCGCGGAACAGAAGACTCGCATGTGATTGCGCCCGAGATCCTGCTGCAAGGCTACCGCCTCGGCGTGTTCCCGATGGCGATGGAAGACGGGTCGATCGAGTGGTTTGCGCCCAATCCGCGCGGCATTCTGCCGCTCGACCGTTTCCACGTGCCGCACGGTCTCGCACGTGTGTTACGCAAACAGATTTTCGAGATTCGGCTCAATGCTTCGTTCACGGAGGTGATGCGGCGTTGTGCAGATCGCGAGGAGACCTGGATCAATGAGGAGATCATCGGCAGCTACACGCGCCTGCATGAGCTCGGCTACGCACACTCGGTGGAGGCGTGGAAAGATGGCAGGCTTGCCGGGGGTTTGTATGGCGTCGCCCTGGGTGGCGCATTCTTCGGCGAGTCGATGTTTCACGAGGTGACGGATGCCTCGAAGGTGGCGCTTGCCGCGCTGGTCGATCGGTTGCGCGGTCGCGGTTTCATGCTCCTCGACATGCAATGGTTGACCCCGCATCTGGCCACCTTCGGTGGGACGGAAGTTTCGCGCCGCCAATACATGCATCTGCTCGGTCGTGCCGTGGCGCTTTCGCGCGATTTCACGGCAGGGTAACGCGCCGGTTCCTTCTTGCTCGCCTGCCGGAATCTTGCATAGTGCACGCTGCTTCGGCGGGACGGAAACGCCTCTCCGATCTCCTGGAGTTGACGCGGCTGAGTAGCTCAGTTGGTAGAGCAGAGGACTGAAAATCCTCGTGTCGGGGGTTCAATTCCCTCCTCAGCCACCACTTCGCGGATGCACTCGCCGCATCAACGGCTGCAACCGTTCCGCCGTGGGTTGCCGTATCTCCTGCGGATGAATCGATCGCGCGCTCACCTCGTGTCGAAGGCGTTCCTCGCGATCGCCGCGTTCCTGCTGATCGTGCCGTTCGCGCGAGCTGAAGAAACACCACTGCGCGTCGCGGAAATAACGATCGGCGCGGGCGGTGGCGATGTGCGCGCAACCGTCTTCGAACCAGCACGCGCGGCGCGTCGTCCTGTGATTCTCGTGCTGCACGGCGCCGGCGGCATGATATTCGACGGTCCGGAGATGCGGCGCTTGAGCCGGCATCTCGCGGGTGAGGGGAACGCCGTCTATCTCCTCCACTACTTCAACAGCACCGGAACACCGTTCGCCTTGCGTGGATCGACAATGGAGCGGCATTTCGAGACGTGGCGCCGCACAGTGATGGACGCCATCCAGGAAATCCAGGCGCTGGAGCGTGATCGCTCGCCGGTCGGCATTTATGGGTACTCGCTTGGCGCGTTTCTCGCGCTCTTCGCCGCGTCGGATAATCCGCGCGTCGGCGCTGTGGTGGAGCACGCCGGGGGCGTCTGGAACGACAAGTTCGACCGGCTCGGACGACTTCCAGCTGTCCTGATGATTCACGGCGAACGAGACACGCGCGTGCCGTTTCGGCAGTACGCCCAGGCCGCCGTGAAACCGCTGCGCAAGCGCTCATCGAGAGTCGAGACAAGATTCTTTCCCGCAGAGGACCACGGGTTCAGCGCGGCCGCGATGAGGTCTGTGCGGGAGGATGCGGCGGCGTTTTTCGCGAAGTGGTTGCGCGAGTGAGGGGCTTGCCGGCCGGCGCCGCGCGTCAGACGTTGATGCATGCACCTGACGAACATCAGCAAGCCACCGAGTGGTTCGAAGTTCTGCAGACGAGCGATCGGACGCAGACGGCAATGACGACGCTCGCGCCCGGCCAAGCGTCCGGTTCCGACGCTGAAGGCCACGAGCAGAGCGACCGGTTGCTACTACTGCTCGATGGTTAGCTCTGCCGGCCCCGTTGGAGCGGAACGGCCCACGCTGCGCAACGGGGACGTATTGCTCATTCCCGCCGGCGTGAAGCATCGCTTTGTAAACGTCGGCAGCACTGCGGCCGTGACGTTCAATGTGTACTCGCCTCCCGAGTACCCGCCCGGTGAAAAGGGCTGATTACGCCGCGAGCATCGGGCTGGCATCGTGTGCCGATGCGGTCCCGTTGAACTTCGGGTAGAGAAATTTCGTCACCGGCGAATTCTCCTTCGCCATCGCGACTGCGCGCTGCAGGCCGTGGTCGCGGAGCGCAGCAAGTGAGCGGCCGAGCAGGTGTGTGCCGAAGCCGCGGTTGCGATACTCCATCAGCACACATGGG
>DATHXZ010000062.1:0-12782 GCA_035459405.1 Chthoniobacterales bacterium | reverse complement strand
GTAAACAGCTCGCTGCGCGCTCTCGCTGATATCATCCGCAGCCGAAAACCGGCGGCTGCGTCGAAGTAGGCGAGCCGGTTCGACGGCAGTGGCGCCGCAGACGCTATGCGTGGTGCCGTCGCAATGTTCGTTTGGAGGCGGCGGCTCACATGTTCACGCCGCTGGAAGAAGCGGGCATTTCTCCTCTGGCGAATGAAAGTACCGTCTCGCCGGCGCTCGCCTCGTCCATCGGCGATCAGCGCGACCTCTACCCCTTTCCCACCGCCGGCACGCTGTACGAACTCGACCGCTTAAAGCTGTCATTTCCTGCGGCGCGAAAAACGCCGACGAGTTTGGCTCATGCTATACGTGAGTAACGTATAGCGCCCCCCCTCCTGCGGCAGCAGCCGACCTCGCGCCCGTCACAGGCAGTGCCGCTACGGCACGTGGTTCATTTCTCCGCGACTTCGAACGTTAACGTGGCGGACTTCGCTTCGAAGTTCATGTCAGGTGCCGACGACTTACGCGCTTCGACTCCTTTGACGAGCCAGCGTCCTGCCTTGCCCAACTTGAAGGTCGCGCGTCCGGCGTTGTCGGTCGTCTGCGCTTCGCCTTCTTTGTCCCCAGCGGTGACGGCGTGGAGCTGAAAGCCGCCGAACGGCGCGCCGTCGCGAAGCACGCGGACCGGAAACTCATCGCCAGCTCTCACCGCCGTCGGATCTTTCTCCGGCACGATCTCCAGAAACAGACCGACGGGTTCCTGCCAGGATGTGTCGCTCTTCGGATCACCGACGCGCACGAATGTCTTCGGATGTTTCGTCGATGTGCCACGCCAGCGCTTTGGCTCCGGCATCTCCGCATAATCCTTCTGCAGGCTTTCCGGTGCGTTGACTTCCTCGTTGAACATCTGAACCTGCTCCGGCTTCAACTCGAGGGTGCGCGACGGCAGCTTGATCCAGATGGCTGCAATTCCCGGCTCCGGCAGGTCCGTCTTGAACTGGACAGAATGTGCGGCGCCGCCAGCATCGCTGATTTCGAATGTGCGACCTGCCAGCCGCCCCGACGCGTTCGGCACGTTCTGGCGCTTCGGCGCGACATCGAGCTTAGGAAATTCCATGCCGCTCGTCAGGTCGAGGACGATAGATGTTTTCGGCGCGACGCGTATCTGATCGGCGATTAACCAAGTGTCGTGCGCAAGTGCCGAGCTCGCGATCATCGCGACGAGAACAAGACCGAAAACTCTCCTGAAGGCGGCGCGCACTATGCAGCCTCGCCGCGGCCATCGCCGAATCAACCCGTCGCGACAGAGTGGCGTCCGGTTTCCGCCGCCTGAGCCCCATCAGCCATTCGAGTGCCGTCACATCCTCCCTGTGCGACGATCATCCGGTATGGGTAATCGTGGATGGGAACCGTCGAGGTCCGCCGAGATCGCATTCAAGCGATCTTTGCGGTCGTCGGGGACGTTCGGCAGTTGGTCTGGTTGCGGATACGCACAGCGATCTCCACGGTGCAGCAGCCGATTGAGAGACGTGCGGAAAACGGCTTTTGAGTTGCACAGTTCCAGGATCAAACTGTCAGATCGATCCGGAGCATCGCTTCCAACACAATTGTTGATCTACCTGCCGCAATGTCATCTCGGAGCCGTCGCAGGATGCTGAAGTGGGTCGCGCTCGGCACTGGCGGGTTATTTCTGCTGGGTGCGGCAGCCGTCGCGATAATACGAATCGTTGCGCAGCAGCGAGTCGCCGCCCGGATCCGCATTAGCTCGCCGGATGGTATCGCCTCGCTCGAAAGGGTGCGGCTCGGTGGCGTCGATCAATGGATTCAAATCCGCGGGCATGATCGAACAAAGCCGCTCCTGCTTTTTCTCCATGGCGGGCCGGGATTTCCGCAGATGCCGTTTTCGCATCTCAATGCCGAGCTGGAGAAGCACTTCATCGTTGTGCAGTGGGATCAGCGTGGTGCGGGCAAGTCATACGGCTGGTCGATCCCGGACGGCTCGATGCGAGTCGACCAGTTCGTGGCCGACACGCGCGAACTCACACTGCTGCTGCTCCAACGGTTTAACGCAGATAAATGTTTCCTGGTCGCGCACTCGTGGGGCTCGCTTTTCGGTGCGCTCACCGTTCTCCGCTACCCTGAGCTTTTCCACGCTTATGTCGGCATCGGGCAGGTCGCCGGGCTGCCGGAGACACAGCAAGTGAGGTATCAGTTTGCGCTCGATCAAGCGCAGGCGGAGAACAACGCCGAGGCGGTAGCTGAGCTGACGCGAATCGGCAGGCCGCCACATGGCGATTTCGATCACTGCAAGATCATGGAGAAATGGGTGAGTCACTATTCCGCCGAAGAGCATCGCTCTTATCCACCGACCCGATTCGCGCGGCTGGCGTTTGGTTCTCCTGCGTCCTCGTGGGTTGATCTGGCTAAAATCCCGCTCGGGTTCAGGTATTCGTTCAGCCACCTGTGGCGGGAGATTTTCTACGAGACGAATCTGTTCGAGAAGGTACCCCGAATCCAAGTGCCCGTGTATTTCTTCATTGGCCGCTACGATTGGGTCGTCACGGCTGACGTCGCAGAACGCTATTTCGGTGCGCTGGAAGCTCCGCGCGGCAAGCAGCTGATCTGGTTCGAGCGATCCGCGCACTGGCCGCACTTTGCGGAGCCGGAGAAATATCGCGAGATGCTCATCGGCAAGGTCCTGGCCGAAACGACGCCACCTCAATCGCCTGCGCACTAGGTGCGCTCGCGGGTAGCAGACGAGCGGACAAACTGCAGAGCCTTCGCAGCGATATCGCGTGCGTCGTTACCAGCGCCGGTGAGGAGGGCCGACGCACGGTTGTTCTGCCAGTTTCTCCCGATGTGGAGCAGGCCGGGAACTGGGGAAACTCCACGGTGTTCGATGTAATTCCCCTTCGCGTCGACAGCACCCGGGACACGCAGCCACGAAGAATCGTCGTGGTAGCCGATCGCCCAAATCACGGCATCGAACGTTTCAGATCGGCCGTCGGCGAACACGACGCGGTCGTCTTCCGCATCAATCGCGCGGGCGACGATCTTCACTCCCGCGCGACGAAGCGCAGACCGGCGCAGGTGCCATCCTGGGATTGGATCGAAAAGCTGTACAAACCTCCCGTGCAAGCTCTCTTTGTCGTCGCGCAACGCGCCGGTCGTTTCGAAGACAGCAATGATGTCGCGGCCGAAGAGCCGCTGTGGGACCACGAGGCGAAAACTGCCGCCTGACAGCCACACCACGCGGGTGCGCGCCAGTTCGGTGCTCACTTGCCGGCCGGTGGCGCCGTCTCCGACGATCAACACCCGCCCAGACGGAATCTGGCCCGGATTGTGATAGGTGGTGCCATCGAGTTGGAGGACCTCCGGCGACAGCTTCCCGGCAAACCGCGGAATGATCGGCCGCTGAAAAGGCCCTGCCGCAACGACGACGCACCTTGCACGGATCTGCATTCCAGTGCTCGTTTGCGCCATAAAGCCCCCCTCACTCTGCTCAACAGACGTGACGCGCTCGTTCAGACGGATCGGCAGGTCTGTTACACGAGCGTACCGTTCGAGATACTCGGCAATCTCATCCTTACCGGGATAACCCGCAGGATCTCCGGCCAGCGGAAGATCGGGCAGCGCCGAGTACTGGCGGGATGAAAATAGCACGAGCGAGTCATAACGCTGACGCCACGAATCTCCGATCCGCCTGTTGCCATCGAGCAGCGTGAACGAAACGTGTGCTTGCTTTAGAAGCTGCCCGACAGCCAAGCCCGCCTGGCCGGCGCCGATCACCACGACGTCAAGCTGTTCCACGAAAGTGTGGAGTGGACGGCAGCCATCGACCGCCGTCCGTCTTCCAGCGACAGCGAAGACAACGCTGGCGCAGTCCGTGTCGACTAGCGCGCGACTTCGCAGGCGAATACTTACTCAGCGCCGACTTTGCGGCATTCCTCCGCGCATTTGCGGCAGGCTTCTGCGCAACGCTTGCAATGCTCGCTGTCGTGCTTGTCACATTCGGCGGCACAGGCGTCGCAGATTTCGGCGCATAGCGCGCAGACCCTCGCGTGAAAGCGCGAGCCGCGGCTCATGAAGCTCGCTGCGGTCCAGCAGATTTGCGCGCAGTCGATACAGAGCCGCGCGCAGTCTTCCATGCTGCCGAGGCATTTGTCTCCGCAATGTTCGCATTCCTGCGCGCAACGCACGCAGGCGTCAATGCAGCTTTGGTGTTGTTGATGTGCCATTTTGATTTTGCTTTCTAGTTGTTGCGAGCCACGCCTCACGCGATTCGACTCTGTTCTCTTTCTGTTCGCCAGCCGACGAGCCTCTGTCTGTTGAGCCGCGTATGATGTTTGTCATAGAGCCGGCGCTCGCTGGGAAAAACGCTGCAACTCGCGAAGAGAAACGACGGTGATGCGAGAGCGGCCGGTGCTGACGATTCCGCGCACGGCGAGGGCGCGCGTGACGCGAATGGCGCTTTCGGTGCTTGTGCCCGCGAGTTCGGCGACCAACGCTCGGCCCTGCCGGATCTCTGGCCCGAACCGATCGTGCAAATAAAGCAGGGCTTTCGCGACTCGCCGCGCAACGTCTTCAGTCCCGACGCCGCGCATTTGCTGCGCATGACACAACCCACGGCAGACCATCGCGAGAAGTGATCGCGCGAGCTCTGGATTGCCTTGCAGAAGCTGATGGAGCAGCCGTGTCGGAAAAACGAGCAACTGCGTCTGCTCCATCGCGATCGCCGCGCAGGGGTAACGCGGTTCATCTGTGTAAAACACACCGCCAAGAAGTTCATCCGGCAGCACCAACTCAAGCGTCAGCGCTACTTGCAGCCGTGCGATGCGCACGAGCTTGACCATGCCCGAACTTACGAGCCACACACTGTTTGCTTCCTCGCCTTCGCGGAATACGGCTTCATCTTTTTCCGTCCAGTGCTGCTTAGAGGAGGCAGCGAGGCGTTGTCTGTCTGCATCGCTAAGACTCGCGAGCAGGCGGTTGCGTTCGATCAACCGGACGGTTTCCGTACCGTCAGCTGGAGCTTTATCTTTGGTTGTCGTCATGTAGTTGCCACCCGGCCGCCGACAGTTTGGGAGCTCCCCGCCTGCTTCGCGTCCGATGTGAGAGCGCGTTTTCGCCACAGAACATAGATAACGGGATAGATCAGCAGCTCGAGCACGGCCGACGTGACGACGCCGCCAATCATCGGCGTCGCGATGCGCTTCATGACATCAGCGCCCGTTTGGGTGGCAGGCGACCACATGATCGGCAGCAGACCGAAGAGGATCGCACAGACGGTCATGATCTTCGGCCGGATGCGCTGAACTGCGCCTTCGAGCACGGCGTCGTGCAGGTCGCGCGCGTTGTTCATGCGGCCTTCGGCGCGGAACTTGTCCCACGCTTGATCAAGGTACAGGAGCATGATGACGCCGGTTTCGGCATCGAGCCCGGCGAGCGCGATGAGGCCAACCCAGACGGCGACGCTCATGTTGTAGCCGAGCAGGTAGAGCATCCAAAACGCTCCGATGAGCGAGAACGGCACCGCGAGCAAGACGATCGCAGTTTTCGTGACGGATTTCGTGTTCATGTAGATGAGCACGAAGATGATCAGGAGCGTGAATGGGATAACGATCTGAAGGCGCTTCTCCGCGGCTTTCAGATATTGGAACTGGCCGGCCCACTCGACGTAATAGCCAGCCGGGAACTTCACGCGCTCGCGGATGCGTTCGTCGGCAGCTCGCACATAGCCGTCGATGTCGCTCGTGCCTGGATCGACGAACACGAAGCCGACAAGCTTTCCGTTTTCGTTCCGGATCGACGGCGGACCGGTTTTGTACTCGATGTTCGCGAGGAGCGAAATCGGCACCTGCGTTCCCGTCGGTGTCGGAACCAGCACGCGCTTGAGTGCGTCGAGATCCTGACGGAAATCGCGTGCGTATCGAGCATTCACGGAGTAGCGCTCGCGGCCTTCAACCGTGGTGGTGATCGTCTTGCCGCCGATCGCGGTCTCGATCACGTCGTTTACGTCACCGACGGTCAATCCGTAACGCGCCGCTTCCTCGCGGTTCACTGTGAAGTCGAGGAAGTAACCACCCGTGGTTCGCTCGGCGAAGACGCTGCGCGTGTTCGGGAAGTCGCTGAGCGCTTTCTCGATCTGAATTGCGACGTCTTGGATCGTGCCGAGATCGTTTCCGAACACCTTCAAGCCGAGCGCCGTGCGGAAGCCGGTCGTTAGCATCTCGGTGCGCGTCTGGATCGGCATCCAGAAGATGTTCGCCATGCCCGGCGTTTTGATGGCGTTCATCTCCTCCAGAATCTTTTCCCATGTCATTCCTGGTCTCCACTCGGCGGCAGGCTTGAGGGTGACGACGGTCTCGAACATCGAGAGCGGCGCCGGGTCGGTTGAGGTCTCAGCCTGGCCGGCTTTTCCGAAGACGGTGTCGACCTCGGGTATCTGTTTTAGTTGCCGATCCTGAATCTGGAGGATCCTGGTCGCTTCATTGATCGACATGCCGGGCACAGCGGTCGGCATGTAGAGCACCGTGCCTTCGTTCAACGGCGGCATGAACTCGCTCCCGAGCCGGCTAAACGGAATGACAGTGACGAGCAACAGGACCACTGCGGCGATGATCGTCGGCCAGCGGAAGCGCAGGACGAAGTTGACGCACGGCTCGTAAATCCAGATCAGGAAGCGGTTCACCGGGTTCTTGAACTCGGGGGTGATTTTGCCGCGGATGAGCATCGTCATCAGCACCGGCACCAGCGTGACGCCGAGCAGCGCGGCGAAGAACATCGAGAACGTCTTCGTGTAGGCGAGCGGCTTGAAGAGGCGGCCTTCCTGCGCGGTGAGCGAGAACACCGGGATAAAGCTGACGGTGATTACCAGCAGGGAGAAGAAGAGCGGCCGACCGACGCTTTTGGCTGCGGCGATGATGGTCTCTGCGCGCTCGCGTGCGCCGGGCTCCCGCTTGTGCTCATCGCGAAAGTGCTCGAGCCCCTTGTGCGCGTTCTCGACCATGATGATGGCTGCATCGACCATCGCGCCAATTGCGATTGCGATTCCGCCTAACGACATGATGTTGCTCGTTAACCCGAGGTGCAGCATCGGGATGAAAGACAAAATGATCGCGATCGGCAGTGTGATGATCGCGACGAGCGCGGAGCGCACGTGCCAGAGAAACAGAATGCACACGAGGGCGACGACGATGCTCTCCTCGATCAGTTTCTCGCGTAGCGTGGCGATTGCGCGGTTAATCAAGTCACTGCGGTCGTATGTCGGAACGATTCGCACCCCTTCCGGCAAGGACGGCTTGATCTCGGCGAGCTTCTTCTTCACGCCGTCGATCACGTCGAGCGCGTTTTCGCCGTAGCGCATGACGACGATCCCGCCGACGACCTCGCCCTGGCCATTCAGCTCCGCAATGCCGCGTCGGATGTCGCCACCGAGATGTACGGTGCCGACGTTCTTCACGTAGACCGGCGTGCCGTTCTCGACCTTGAGCACGATGTTCTCGATATCCGCGATGCTTTTGATGTAGCCGCGACCGCGGACGAAGTACTCCGTCGTCGCGACCTCCAGGACTCTGCCGCCGACATCGCCGTTGCTCGCCTTAATGCGGCCGACGACTTCGCTGAGCGGAATGTTGTAAGCAGCGAGCGCGTTCGGATCGAGGTCGACCTGGTATTGCTTCACAAAACCGCCAACGGACGCGACTTCCGCCACTCCTTTCACCGATTCTAGCGCGTAGCGGAGGTTCCAATCTTGAAACGAGCGCAGCTCGGCAAGGTTTTGTTTCCCAGTGTCGTCGACGAGCGCATACTCATAGACCCAGCCCACGCCAGTCGCGTCGGGACCGATGACCGGGTTCACGCCTTCCGGAAGTGAACCGCGGACTGCGCTCAGATATTCGATCACCCGCGAGCGCGCCCAGTAGATATCCGTCCCGTCTTCAAAGATCACGTAGACGAACGACTTTCCGAACATGGATTCGCCGCGGACAAACTTCACGTTCGGCGCGGCGATGAAGCGTGCGGTGATCGGATACGTGATCTGATCCTCCACCAGGTCGGGCGAGCGGCCCTCCCAGTCGGTGTAGACGATCACCTGCACGTCGCTCAGGTCCGGAATGGCATCGAGCGGTGTCTGCTTCAGGCTATAGAGACCCGCGGCAGTTGCGAAGAGCGTGAATACGATGACGAGAAACTTGTTTCTCGCGCTCCAGCCGATCAGGCGCTCGATCGCGGACGAAGAACGAATGGGAGAATGGGCGACTGGGGGAATGGGGGAGCCGTTGGCTTCGCCCCTTCTCCCATTCTCCTTTTCGACCATCGCCGCAGCGTCGCCGCTCATCACCGGCCACCTTGCTTCTTCGGGCCAATAACCCACTTCTCCGGGTGGTCGATCATCCGAACGAGTTGGCCGAGGATGCACTCGTAGGCGTCGTCTACCTCGCGGAATTCAGCATCGCTCACATACCCGTGTTGCGCAGCGAACTCGATATGCACCTGCGTCTCGGCGGCTTCGGCTTCCGCATCACTAAGTTTCGCGACAAATGCCGCCGTGTAGCGACGCTTGCGCCATGCTTCGGCGATGTTCGCGCACACTGAACGTGACGAGCGGCGTATCTGGTCGGTTAACGAAAAGCGTTCATCAGCCGGGAAACGCTTCGATAGCTCGAACACGCGCAAGCCAGTCCCCAGCGCGTTCTGATACACTTCGAGGTCGCGGAAATGCCGAACCGGTTTTCTTTTCTCGTTCATCGCTGTGGCTCCGTCTCTCCCACTCTCCGATTCTCCCTTTCTCCCACTCCGTCCGCATCAAACGCTTTCAGCGCACCCTGCACCTTTGCTTCAGCATCAATGAGGAAGTTCGCGCTCGCGACAACCCGCTCGCCTTCACGCAAGCCTTCCCGGACCTCGTAACGATCGCCGTACTTCGCGCGAAGCTCGACAACGCGCGGCTCCAGCTTGCCTTCGCCTTTGTCGAGGAACACGATATTGCGGGTTCCGGTCGGCATCACCGCGCTGACGGGAATGGTCAGGCCTTCACCCATTGCCATCTCGAGCTCGGCATTCATGAACATGCCGGGGCGAAGCTTGAAATCAGGATTTGTGATTTCGATCCGCACTTTCGCGGTGCGTTTCGTCGGGTCGATGAATGGATTGATGACGGCGATCCTGCCCTCGAACGTTTCTCCAGGATACGAAGCGGTCGTTAGGGCAAGCTTCTGTCCCTGCTGCAACATCCGCAGCTCGTTCTCGTAGAACTCGGGCCAGACCCACACAACCGAGAGATCGGCAACATCAACGAGCCGGTCGCCGGGTTTCACGCTGCCGCCTTGTTGCGCCGCAACCTGTTCGACGACTCCGCGCAATGGGGAACGGAGGATGAGAAACTCGGAAGGTCGGCGGCTTTTTTCCAGCTCGGCGATTTGATCTTCGGTGACGTTCCACAGTTCCAAACGCGACTTCGCGGCGTCGATCAAGCGTTGCGCCGTGTCCCGGGTTTCTTTCGATCGCGCGGCGTCGCGCATCTTGAACACGGAGACGAGTTCCCGCTCCGTGGTCAGCAGATCCGGGCTGTAGATCGAGAGGAGCGGGACATCTTTCTCCACGATCTCTCCGGGAGAAGTAACGAAGAGCTTCTCGACATAGCCGGCTACTCGAGCCACAAAACTCCAACGCCGTGTGGCGTCCGCCTCCACTGTTCCGACCCCACGGATCGTGTGCTGGAGAGGACGTCGCTCAACGCTGGCATACGTAACCCCGATCTGTTGCTGCCGTTCTACGGGCACAGCGAACTCGGTTGTCGCGGCGCCTGCGCTGGTTCCTTCCGCTGGGGCCATATCGGGCATTCCCGCCATGTCCTGCTTTGCCGGTGTCGCTTCTGCGCTCTCGCGCTTCAACACCGGGACCAAATCCATTGCGCAGATCGGGCATTTGCCCGGATCCTTCGCGTGCACTGATGGGTGCATCGTGCAGGTGTAGTAATCCACATTCTCATCGGCTTTTTTGCTGGCGGATTTCCCGCAGCCGCTCACGAGAAGCAGCAACAGCAGCGACGCGCAGACAGTCAGCACTCGCGCGAGATGTAGTTGTTTCATTTCGATGCCTCGGCTGCTGTCGTTAGGCCGACAGAAGGGAAGATGTGCAGATCAACGCCGACAACGGCTTCGAGTTCGGCGAGCGCGATGCGGTAATCGGCGAGGTGCCGGTGATACGCGGCTTCGCTGTCCCGCAGCGTGCGTTGCGCGCCGATCAGCTCGAGAAAGCTGCTCTTGTCGGTTTCGTAGCCGGCGCGACTTGCTTCCACGCTCTGGGTGGCCAGCGGCAGCAGTTGATCGCGGAACAGAGCGACGTGGTGATGAAAGGTCTCGACCTTCTTGAGCGCATCGCGGACGAGACCAGACGTCTCAGCACGCGCGGCCTCCAGCTCCTGAGTGGCCATTTCCACGCTGCTGCGTGCCTCGCTTTCCTGGGCCGAATACTTTTTCCAGTTGCCGAGCGGCACATTGAAGAACACGCCGGTGTCATATTCCTGAAAGGCCTGGCTGTTGCCCTTGAAAGAACGCGCTTCCACGCGGACCTGCGGCTCAGGAATCCAGTCGCGCTTCGCCGCCTGCAGTCGCTGTTGTTCCGCCGCGATCCTTCTGTCGGCGCGCTGGAGTTCCGGTCGATTCTCGAGCGCGAGTGATTCAAGCCTCTGCGGTTCGAAGCTCGCGTGGCGAACGGAAACATCCCGAGCAGAACCGAGTGGCGCGCGCGCCGGTCGATTCATTAGCACATTGAGTTGCGAATGCGCATTCGAGAGATCGCGCTCGAGATCCCTCCGGTCTTCCCTCAGCCGGATCAGATCTGTCTCGGCCGTGAGGACGCTGGACTGCGTCTGTGTCCCGACTTCGTATTTGGCACGGCTGATCTCGAGGAGCTGCGACAGCAGCGATTCATTGCGCCGGTTCACCTCGATCTGCGCGCCAGCTTCGATGAGGCGGAAATAAGCGGTTCGAATGTTCGCCACGACGTCGAGTTGCTGACGCCGGAATTCCTCAAGCGCCGCGAGTGCTTCCGCGCTCGCTGCTCGTGCCCGGCTGCGGTTCTTCCCCGCGAGCGGAATCTTCTGCGACAGCATCCATTCCGCGTCCCTGTAGGTGCCGAACTGGGTGGTCCCGGATCGTTCGAAATCCACTCCCGCCATCGCATCATCCCACGCGCCAGCTTGCGGGATTCGCGCCTTCATCATCTCCCACCTGGCCCGGGAGGCTTTTATGGCCGGGTTGTTCGTGAGCGCAGCACGGGTCGTTTCCTCAAGCGTCAGCGTGGTGTCGCGGCGAATGTCGTCGGCGCGACTGAGTTCATCGCCCGCTCGCGCGGGCTGCGTTAACAAAATTGTGCAGAAAAATAGAGTACGAAGTTTCATAAGATTCGGGGTTCACGGACACGAACGTCCAAGTGGAGTGCCCGGAAATGGGCACACTGCGCCTGTCAGCGCTCCCGAATCAGATGAGCTGGATGCAGTTCAGCGCCAGAGGAGGAGGCGCGTGTGCATCAGGAAAAAGCCGCGCGAACTTCGGACACTCGACTTCGCGAACGATCGGTAGCGGCACTGCAACCGGCTGAAGCATCACCGCCGGCACAAATTGGCCATTCGACTTGAGAATCGCGGCGAGTGGCGACGACTCCGCCCGATCCGATGGCGCACAGCACGCTTTCACCGCGCAACAGCCAGAGCAGTTCATCGCCTGCTGCTGGCCCTGCATCTGGCACGATGCTGGTATTGCCAGCAACGGCTGGGTAGCCGTCGCGAGCATCAGCAGGAACGTCATGAGTGCGCTCTTCATGCGTGCAACAGAGATAGCACCTGTTGAGCCTCGGTGCGAACGTGGAATGTGCGCCACCCTGAATCGCGGAAGCGCTACCGGCGAACCAAGCGTCGCGCATCGGCGATCACAACCAGCCTCGCGCCCGTGAGGTGGCGATGGCGAGCCAGAGGCCTAGCCTGGCCAGTTTGTGGTTGAATAGCATGTCGCAGCCGGAAACGATCGGAGAGACTTTTGCTCGGCGCCCTCGCGGTGTTCGTTTTGAGGCGGCGGCTCACATGTTCACTCCGCCGGGGGAAGCGGGCATTTATTATCTGCCGAATGAAAGCACCGTCTGGCGGCGCTTGCACCAAATCGAGCGGCGGATTCAGAGGATTGACCCCGGGATCGCCAACATCGGCCGTTCGCAGAAGTCGTCGCAGAAGCTTGGGCGATGACGCTCGTCAATACACCGATTGCTCGAACGCGGGTTGCCTAACGACAAGCCCTCTGTGCAGCCAAACGGCGGCCGTTCAGATCTGGTCGTTCATGTCCTGAGCTTTGACATAAAGCTGCTGCAGGAAGTCGGCCACGCCGCTTACGGCAAAAATGCTGCCAACGGTGCGCGTGACGGACGGACTGAAGATCGATCCGTAGACGAAGCCCGAGGCGATCCAGGTGCCGAGGCAAAATGGACAGGTGAGCAGCTCGCCGATCGCGCGGCGCAAACCGCGCCCGCGCGGGCGCTCCTCCAGCTCGCCCGCTCCGCCTTTGCCCTCCACCGCCGTGAATGGCGCACGCAAGGCAGTGGTGACTTTGCCTTTCGTCATCACGCGGCTGAGCTTTTGCGTCGCGATCGCGAAGAGCATCAGGTCCTTCGGATCCATACGGTCAGGCAGCGGCGCGCGCGAGCATTTGCGCGCGAGCACGGCGGCGACCATGGCGCCGTTGAACAGGGCAACGAGCACGGCGTAGTCGCGCGCAGGGAGCTGCCCGCGGAGGTCGGGCGTGCGCGCC
>DATHXZ010000061.1:0-2171 GCA_035459405.1 Chthoniobacterales bacterium | reverse complement strand
CACGACCGGCGATCTGACCGACGTCGCCGAGCGCGGCGTTGCCGGCGAGCGGCTTTATCTGCGCGGGCAGTTCGTCGTGAACTTCACCGAGTCGAACCGTGCCGTGCTGCGGCCGCGTAGCAACATGGCGGAATCAGTCCTGCGCCTCGGCGCCCCTTCCTCGACGCGCATCATTGTTGAGTTTCCGACGGGCTATACACCACCGGCGCAAGGCTCGACCGTGAATCGCGACGAAGCGCGCCCCTATGAGATCACGGAAGTGCGCAAACAGGAGGACGGCCAGCTCAACGTCTTCGTGCGCGAGATCATGCAGTAGATTGCTGTAGCGCCCGGCGACGACGGCCGCTGTAGAGGCGCTTGTATCAAGCGTCTGGCACGAGGCAATCGGGATTCGGGGATCGGGTGCTTGACACAAGCACCGCTACACGCGCTTCGGCGGTCATAGACCGTCGCTACAGCAGCTACTGCCCCCGCGTCTCGGCATAGACGCGATTCTGGCGGATGTAGAAGGACTGGATCTCCTGGTCGGCTAGCCATTCCGAGATAGCCATCCGCGCCGACTTCATCCCGAACATCTGACGATCGAGCCAATCGTCCGAGACCGACTGGTTTCCGATCTTCACATTCGAAATGCGCGCCTTCGCCGGATCGCCGTCAGGTGACGCCTCGACCGTAGCTTCACCGTTCAGATAGCGGCCCTCCACGCCGAGCATCGATTGCGCCCAGCTCGCATTCTTCAGCAGGTCGTCCAGTGGAATGCTCACCTGCACGTGGCCGACATCGTTGCGAACGGCGACGTGCGCCTTCCCGCGCGTGTTAGGATCGTCATCGAGCAGCGTGTTGATCTCCGCCGCGCTCAGATGGATGCGCGCCTTCTGATGCTTGTCCGCCGCCTTCTCGAAAGCTTTCCAGCGCTGGTGAACATCTGCAGCGACAGGTTCCACGTAGTCGGCCGGTTCTGCGGGCTGTGCCGCTTCCGGAACGGCGCTCTCGGGCTCAGCGGACTCAGATGTTTCTGCTTCATTCTCCTCAGCACTGCCCCGCTGCCAGCCAGTCGTGATCTCCGGGAACGTCATCGGATCCGCCGCCGAGTACGTGTTCTGGAAACGCTTGATCCCCCAGTACGTTCCGCCCGCGAGCGCGACGACCAGAAGAACACCGAGCGCGAGAAACATCACGCAGCCTTTGCCGAAACATCCTCCGCCAGTGCGCGGTGCTGGTTCATTCAAGTTCATAGAGTTGGTGCGGTAGCGGCTTCGAGGCGCGCCTGCGTCGCCATCAACTTGCCGTACAAATGCTGCAGGCTCTCGGAAAGGAGCCGCGTGTCGGAAAGCACCGGCATGAAATTCGTGTCGCCGTTCCAACGAGGCACGATGTGCAGATGCAGATGATCAGGAATACCCGCGCCTGCGCACTTGCCGAGATTCAGGCCGACATTGAAGCCTTGCGCTTTTACTGTCGCGCGCAGCAGCGCTTGGCCGTGCACCGCGAGCTTCCAAAGCTCGACCACTTCATTGTCGCCTAACGACGCAGCGTCGCCGGTCTTCCGGTACGGCACCGCGATCAAATGCCCGACGGCATACGGGTAGCGGTTCATCATCAGGAACGCGTTCTTTCTTCGCGTGAGCACGAGATGCGCGGCATCGTCACTCGCGCGCGCGGCATCCGACATGAACTCCGGATTGCCATTCTCCTGCTCAAAATACTCGACGCGCCACGGGCACCAGAGCGCCTCGATCTCGGCTTTCGGGAATTGCATCACGTCCATCAGCGGCGGAAAACTACGAGCCGCGAGAGCAAAGTCGAGCGCCCGTCAGGCTTTCGTGAGGAGCGCGTAGCGGCGCGGCTGCTCGTTGATCGTGATGGTTGCTTCGCGCCCGGAGTTCACCGCACCGGGCAGCGCTTCAAGCAGCCTCGGCAGTTCTTCGGCCGGAGCGACCAGCGCATCGATCTCACCAGAATTCCACCGCTGCACCGCCTGGCCTGGCGTCAGAAAGCGCGTCCGCCGCAGATACAGCAGCAAGCCTTCTTCTTTGCGCCCGACCAGTTCATAACGCCAGCCGTGTCGCGCAGCTTCGTCGCGCACCGAAGCGCCAAACTGCGCGAGAGCACCGCGATTGATCCGGTAGCCGGTAATCACCCGGTGTGCCGCATAGCCGCTCGTAAAGATG
>DATHXZ010000060.1:0-1549 GCA_035459405.1 Chthoniobacterales bacterium | reverse complement strand
TAGTGGAGCCGGATACGCCCGCATCCTGAGAAGCCGATGAGCAGCAACGCCACAGCCGATGATCTAGTCCGCCTCTTCCGCTCGGAAGCGCTCAAGCGCCGTAACGGCACCGCGGCTGCGCCCGAACCACCGGCGCGGCTGAATTTCCCGGCAGTGCGTGGTCTCCCCGCCGTCCGCGAACTGCCGCGAAACGGCACCGCGCCGAACGGTGACGGACCGCCGCAGGACGCGCGGCTGAGAGAATGGATCGAGCAGATACATGGCGATCTGGCCGCCCTTCGCTCCGCGCTGCAACCACTCGCCGAGGATCTCCAACTCCGGGCGAATGATCACACAGCGCAGCTATACCAAAGCCGGTGCGAAGCAACCGACCAGCGCGATGAGCTGAGGGAAACGCATTGGAACCTGATGAACGTCGCGGAGGACGTGAGCACGGTCACCGCCCGAGTGGACAATCTGCACGGGGAGATCGCGCGCGTCTCCGATGACATCGCGCGGCTATCGGGTCTTGCAGCGACGCTCGAAGGGGAATTCGTAGCAGCGAAGCAAAAAAGCTCTGAGATCGCAGCCGAAGTGGCGCGCACGGGCCAGGCGAACTCGGATGCGCTGGCAGCTGCTCAAGCGGCATCAAGCGCTGCCCTTGGGCGTTTGGAAGAACGACTGGCGAACGACGCCGTCTACTTCAAGGCGCAGTTGTCCCGGCTCCGCGCGATGCTCGATGAGGGGAAACGCCCCGCTTCCAAAAGAAGGCGAGCCGGAGAAAAACCTGCAGACGAAAGCTCAGCAAGCGACGCCGAGATAGACGCATTCTATCTCGCGTTTGAGAACGAGTTCCGCGGAAGACGGACGGAAATCAAAAAGCGACTGAAGGTTTACCTGCCGTTCCTCGCGGCAGCGGATGTTCGCGGAAATGACGGCGCTGTGCTCGATCTGGGCTGCGGTCGCGGCGAGTGGCTCGAGCTGTTAAAGAAGGAGCGGATCGGCAAGGCTTCAGGGGTCGACCTCAACACGGCGATGGTCGAACAGTGCACCGGCCGCGGGCTCGATGCGGTTCATGCCGACGCTGTCGAGTATCTGCGGTCGCAGAAGGATGACAGCTTCGCCGCGATCACGAGTTTCCATCTGATCGAACATTTGCCGTTTCGCGCGTTGCTCGTGTTCCTGCGCGAGATTCATCGGGCGCTGCGCTCCGGCGGCAGCACCATCCTCGAGACACCGAACCCGCGAAACATCCTCGTCGGCGCGAGTGATTTCTTCCGCGACATGACACCCCATCCTCCGATTCATCCGGATACGATCCGCTTCACGCTCGAGACGATCGGGTTCGCTGCCGTCCGCCGCTACTTCCTCCAGGATGAGGCGAAGGGAAGGAGCGCGATCGCACAAGAGGATTTCGTGTTCCGCGATATGCAATCATATGTGGACGTGCCTCGCGACTACGCGGTCATCGCGCGCAAAGCGTGAAGATCGTCGTCGCCACCGTCCAGACGCCGTTCATCCATGGTGGCGCGGAGTATCTGATCCAGGGGCTGGTGCCCGCGCTCGCCGC
>DATHXZ010000059.1:0-6742 GCA_035459405.1 Chthoniobacterales bacterium | reverse complement strand
GAAATCTGCGGCCTTCCGTGTATCGCCGCCCTGCTGCAGCGCAAAGGATTCACGTGCGCTGATGACGTGACCGCCTTCCTCCGGCCGCGGCTTCGCTCGTTAGGCGATCCCTTCCTGCTGCCGAACTTATCGGCTGCTGTCGCGCGCATCCTCGAGGCGATCGATCGACGCGAGCGCATCGTGCTGTTCGGCGACTACGACGTCGACGGCGTGACATCGCTCGCATTGCTCAACGACATGCTGCAAGCGTATGGCGCAGCGCCGGAGCTGTTCCTGCCTTTGCGAATGGAGGAGGGGTATGGGCTTAGCCGCGAGAGCGTCGAGCGGTGTTGGGAACAGCACCATCCAGAACTCCTCGTCGCAGTGGACTGCGGCACCTCTTCCGGCGCGGAGATCGAGGAGCTTCGGCGGCGTGGCACAGATGTGATCGTGCTCGATCATCATGAACCGAAAGCCGCATTGCCGGAATGCGTCGCAGTCGTGAATCCGAAGATCTCCGACGGATGCGCGTTCCGCTACCTGTGCAGCGTAGGGGTCGTTTTCAAGGTCTGCCATGCGCTCCTGAAAACGCGCGCGATCGACGGTTTCGAGCTCAAGTCACGCCTTGATCTCGTCGCGCTCGGAACCGTAGCCGACATCGTGCCGCTGCAGGGCGAGAATCGCATCCTCGTGCATCACGGCATGCGCCAGCTCGGCCAAACCGAGCGGGTTGGCGTTCGCAAGTTAATGGAAGTGGCCGGCGTCCGCGCGCCGATCTGCACCGAACACATCGGTTTTCGCCTCGGGCCGCGACTCAATGCAGCCGGCCGACTTGCGACGGCGGAAAAGGCGCTGCGCCTCCTGACGACCGCGGACGAAGTCGAAGCTGCGGAACTCGCTGCGCTGCTCGACGTGCAGAACCGCGAGCGACAAGCGGTGGAGAAGGAGATTTTCGCCGCGGCGGACGAGCAGGTCGCGCGCAATTTCGACGCGACGAGCGACGCTGCGATCGTCGTTGGTGCTCGCGAGTGGCATCCGGGCGTGCTCGGGATCGTGGCTTCGCGGCTGGTTCGTAAATATCACAGACCTGCGATTGTCATCGGCTTCGAGGCGGACGGGCTCGGCAAAGGCAGCGGCCGCAGCATCGAAGGATTGTCGCTTGTCGAAGCCCTGACGCGTTGCGGCAAATGGCTCGAAAAATACGGCGGCCATGAAATGGCTGCCGGGCTGACGATCCGCGAAGAGAACCTCGCCAGTTTCGCTGAAGAGTTCCGCCGCGCGGCGCGCGAGCTACTTTCAGACGAGCAACTCCAGCCGTGCATCAACCTCGACCACGAGCTAACGCTCGCGGAATTGAACTGGATCCTGCTCGAATGGCACGACGCGCTGCAGCCATTCGGGAGTGGAAATCCTCAGCCGACATTCTTCGCGCGCGCAGTGGAGCCAGCAGTCGAGCCGCAGGTCTTGAAAGACAAGCATCTCGTGCTGCGTCTCCGGCAACAAAACTACCACGCGCGCGCCATTTTCTTCGACGGCGCGAGCGAGACGCTGCCGAGCCCTCCCTGGGACATCGCCTTTCGCGTCCACTCGGACGAATATGAGGGCGAGAAGCGTCTGCAGGTGCATGTGCAGGCGTTGCGTGCCACCGGTCCGCTGAACTAATGCAGCTCTCGCAGCGACTGGAAGGTTGCGATTGGGTGCCACGCCCACGCGTGCTGCCGCTGCTCCGCCTCGGCATTGAGACAGTCGAGGACCTGCTGACGCACTATCCGCGCCGCTACGAAGACCGTCGCGAGTTCGCAGGCTTTCCGCACGATGAGAGTGAGACGCCCGTCTGCGTCTGCGGAGAGGTGACGAAGACCCGGGTGATGCGTTTCGGCGGGTGGAAGAAGATCTTCGAAGCGACGCTCCAGGAGCCGAACGCAAACGCGCTTAGCCAGCCGATTACGCTCCGCTGGTTTAACCTGCACTACGTCCAGAAGATGATCATGGCCGAGCAGCGGCTTGTGGTCTTCGGCAAACCGAAGCTGAAAGGACAGCGCATCGTCATGGATCATCCGGAGTTCGAGGTGATCGAGAACGACGAAGAGCTTTCGATTCACTTTCGCCGGATCACGCCCATCTACCCCGCGACCGAGGGATTGCCGCAGCGCGCGTTTCGCGGGCTCGTCTACGCTGCGCTGCAGAATCTCGAGACCGCCGAGGTCGAGACGCTGCTGCCGCAGAGATTCGACGCGAACGCGCGCCTGAACGCGCTCCGCCAGATTCACTTTCCGGAGAGCGACAAGGCACTCGCCGAGGCGCGCGAGCATCTGGTGTTCTCGGAGTTCTTCGCCATGCAGATGTCCATCGCCTCGCGTCGGGCGGGGCTGGCGTCGCGACTAGGCCAGCCGCACTGCGGACCGGGTAAGTTGCTCGAGCGCGTTTTGCGCACCCTGCCTTTCGACCTCACGAATGCACAGACGCGCGTGATCGCGGAGGTGCGGCGTGATCTAGCTTCGAAGCAGCCGATGAATCGCTTGCTGCAGGGCGATGTTGGGTCCGGGAAAACTGTCGTCGCAACCGCGGCGATGCTGCTGGCGGTGGAAGCGGGATTCCAGGCGGCGTTGATGGCGCCAACGCAAATTCTGGCCGAGCAGCACTATGCGGTGCTGCGCCGCTGGCTCGAGCCGCTCGGCATCTCGATTGCACTACGCACCGGTGCGCGGCAGGAAGAGAGCGCAATGCCGCTCTTCAACGCTGCACGAAATCTGGGGAGCACGGGATGCCATCCCGTGGCGCCGGAAAGTCTTTCCGGCGCGTCTGCAGCAGCGGAGACGCGCTACTCGAAACGCAACCTGCCGCACTTCGAGAGACCGTGGGCGAAGTACGTAATCACGTTTTCCACGAGCGGAAGGCGCCAGCTCACCAGCCGCGCTCGCGACATCGTGCTCGAGTCGCTGCTGAATTGGAACGATCGCCGATACACGCTGCATGCCGTTTGTGTCATGCCGGACCATGTTCATGTGCTACTTGAGCCCACCGTCAAAACGACCGCCGGGGAGACGACGTTCTGGTCCTTGTCGGAGATCTTCAGCAGCATCAAGCGACATACCGGCCGTGCGATCAATCGAGCTGAAGCGACGAGCGGCGCTGTCTGGGATGAGGAGTGGTTCGACCAACTGATTCGATCCGAGTCCGACCTGCAGGAGAAGTTCCACTACATCACGCGTAATCCCGTCGATGCAGGACTCCACGAGGATGGTTCCTATCGATGGGTGTGGTATCCCGGGATCGGTTCGACGTCCGGTGCGCGCGAGCGGCGGGTTGGCAACCCGCCGCCACGGGATGACATCCCGTGCTCCCCAGATGCACCGCACATCGTCGTGGGGACACATGCGCTTCTTTATGAAGGGGTCGAGTTCCAGAACCTGGGGCTTGTTGTGATCGACGAGCAGCACAAGTTCGGCGTGTCACAGCGAGCACTACTCACGGCGCGCGAGCCGACGCCGGATGTACTCGTGATGACGGCAACGCCAATCCCGCGGACGCTAACGATGACGGTTTACGGCGATCTCGACGTTTCGACCATCGACGAGATGCCGGCGAACCGCGGGAAGATCATCACCGCGGCGCGCGAGAACGCGAAGCTCGGCGAGGTGCTGACGTTCATGCGCGGGCAGCTCGAAGCAGGGCGCCAGGCGTACATCATTTATCCGCTGATCGAGGAGAGTGAGAAGCTGGACGCGAAAGCGGCTGCGACGGAGTTCGGCTTGTGGTGCGACCGATTGCGGCCGTTCAAATGCGACCTGCTGCACGGGCGTATTCCCGCGCCGGAGAAGCAAGCGATCATGGAGCGGTTCCGGAGTGGTGAAACGCACGCGCTCATCAGCACGACAGTGATCGAGGTGGGCGTCGACGTGCCGAACGCGACGATCATGCTCGTCGAGAATGCAGAGCGATTTGGGCTCGCGCAGTTGCATCAACTGCGCGGCCGGATCGGCCGTGGCGAGCACAAGTCGTATTGCATTCTCTTGAGCAACGAGAAGACGCCGGAAGCGCTCGCCAAGCTCGCCGTGCTGGAGAAGACGAGCAACGGCTTCGAAGTTGCCGAGGCCGATTGGGAGCAGCGTGGGCCGGGGGACTTGCTCGGCACGGCGCAGAGCGGATTACCCGGGCTGAAGATCGGGAACCTGAAGACGGACTTCGAGTTGATGAAAGACGCGCGCGCCGCGGCAACGACGATCATGGAGTGGGACCCGAAGCTTGAGGCGCCGGAGAATCAACGTTTCCGGCCGTTGGTTGTCGAAGAACACGGACGTACGTTCTCGAACGTTAGCTGATGAAGAACCTGCTGAAGTTTTTGCTGTTTGTGGGCCTGCTGAGCGCGGGCATCTCGGCGTTGTACGACTACCGCATGAAGAACGGTGGGCTCGGCCTCGGCGAGCGGCGCACGCCGGAGAAGTACACGCTCGCTTCGACCCCGATTGTCGACGCGAAGGAGGTTGGCACGCTGGAAGCGCTCAGTCGCGAGCGCCGCAACCTGGTTAGCAGCGTGGTTCCGGCGGTCGTGAGCATTCGCACGGCCAAGAAGGTGCCGGTGCGCCGGCAATACATGGATCCCTTCGAATTCTTTTACCGAAACCAGCGGCAGTTCCGTAACCCGCAGGAGGAAGCGCTCGTGCAGGCCTCGTTAGGCTCGGGTGTGATCGTCTCGTCTGAAGGACACATCATCACGAACAATCACGTCGTCGAGCAGGTGGATGAGATCGAGGTGCAGTTGCATGACGGCAAGACAAAGAAGGCGCGGTTGATCGGCGGTGATGCGCAGGTGGATCTCGCCGTGCTGAAGATCGACGACCCGGGCGTGAAGCCGCTCCCGTTTGGTGATTCGGATGCGGTGCAGGCTGGCGACTTCGTGCTCGCAATCGGCAACCCGTTTGGATTCGAGGAGACGGTCACCGACGGCATCATCAGCTCGAAAGGGCGGCCGAATCGCGTCGACGGGTTCGGCGATTTCCTCCAGACGAACGCTGCCATCAATCCGGGCAACAGCGGTGGGCCGTTGATCAACCTGCGCGGCGAAGTGATCGGGATTAACACTGCAATCATTTCCCGCAGCGGTGGCTCGCAAGGTATCGGCTTTGCCATCCCATCAAACTCGGTGAGGAACGCGCTCGAGAGCCTGCTGAAGCAGGGGCGCATCATTCGCGGATATCTTGGGATCCAGATGCAAACGTTGCCACAAGGCCAGCAGGATCAGGACAGCGACGGCATCGTGGTGCAAGAGGTCGTGCCTGGTTCGCCCGCCGCTGATGCAAAGATTCAGCCCGGCGACGTGATCCGGAAGTTTGATGGCAAAGAAGTGAAGAGTTTCGGTATGCTGCGCAGCATGGTTGCACAGACGGAGCTCAATAAGCCGATCGAGCTGGAGGTGGTCCGGAATGGCAAACCCATGTCTGTCAGGACTGAGATTCGTGAGCAGCCTGTCGAGTACCAGACGGCGCGTGCGCCGCGTCAGCCGGGGCAGCCCGGCCAACCTGGTCAACGGCCTCCTCAGCAGACCCCGCCCACACCCGACGATCCGCTCGAGGACGACGATCTCCAAGCCGATGCGCCACTCGCCAGCCTGGAAGTTGAAGAGCTTACGCCCGACTTGGCGCGACGCCTCGATGTTCCGTCTGGTGTGCGTGGTGTTGTCGTGACCGATGTCGACGCCTCGCTAGGCGAATTGCGCAAAGGCGACGTGATCGAAGAAGTGAACCAGCAGCCGGTAAACTCGGTTTCCGATTACCGCCGCGTCGTCGCGTCGCTCGATCCGAACGGCACGCACGTGTTGTCGGTATGTCGCCGGCGGACGCGTTCGTTCGTCGTCATTCGCTCGCGCTAGTTCGTCGCTGAATGTAGCGGTGCTTGTGTCAAGCACCGGGTCCTGCGGTTGTTCGGGAGAAGGCGTTTGACACAAACGCCTCTACACGCGCAAGCGCGCACTGCGGCGGTCCATTCCGAATCAAGAGGTGAATAATTTGGCGGGCGCCGGGTCTAACTCTCCACGCTTATGAAACGATTCTTATTTGCTCTGGCGCTGTTTGCTTTCGTCCTGCCGGGCGGCCGGAAAGCTGAAGCAGCGGACGTCTCGATCGACTTCTTCTACACCAATTTGTCTGGCGGCAGCTGGATTGAGGCCGGCGATTACGGCTATTGCTGGCAACCTGACGTCGCGATCAGCAACCGCGATTGGCGTCCCTACGCGGATGGCTACTGGGCTTACACCGACGTCGGCTGGACCTGGGTCTCGTATGAAGACTTCGGGTGGGCGACTTATCACTACGGTCGTTGGTCGCGTCTTCGGGATCACGGCTGGGTTTGGGTTCCAGGCTATGAGTGGGGCCCTGCCTGGGTATCGTGGCGCACTGGTGGCGACTACGTCGGGTGGGCGCCGCTCCCGCCGCGCCGTTACGGCGGCGGTTACGGTCGGGGTGAAGTCGTCTATGAGGGCCGGGCGATCGGCACCAGCGTCGACATCGAGTTCGATATCGGTCCGGCGTACTACAATTTCGTCGACGTGCGCTATATCGGCGCGCCCGTTCTTCGTGAGCACATCTACGCTCCGACGCAGAACATCACCTACATCAACCGCACGGTGAATGTGACCAACATCACGTACAACGACGACAGAATTTACAATTTCGGCCCGGACTACAACCGGCTGAGCGCATACTCCACGCGTCCGATCCATCGTTTGACGCTGCAGCGTGACACAGGCGCGGACTTCACCGTCGCC
>DATHXZ010000058.1:0-4548 GCA_035459405.1 Chthoniobacterales bacterium | reverse complement strand
GAAGCCATGATCGGGAACCCCGCAGGCACCGTGCCTGCACCAGCGCCGCCGCCGCTGAAGGGTGGCCCCGTCGCTGCACCCAAGGTGCTCGAGACGGATGAGCTCGTGAAGATTTACGGCGGGCGCGCCGTCGTGAACGGCGTCAACGTCAACGTGCGTGCCGGCGAGATCGTCGGTCTCCTCGGCCCGAACGGCGCAGGCAAGACGACAAGCTTTTACATGATCGTGGGCCTCGTCCGGCCGAATACCGGGCGCGTGCTCTTCGATGGCAAGGACGTCACGAACTATCCCATGTACAAACGCGCGCGGCTCGGCATGGGCTACCTGCCGCAGGAGGAATCGATCTTCCGCCGCATGACGGTCGAGCAGAACATCCTCGCTATCCTGGAGACGCTGCCGCTGTCGAAGCGCGAGCGCCGCCATCGTTGCGACGAATTGCTCCACCAGTTCGGCATTGAGAAGATCGCGAAGAACACCGCGCTCACGCTCTCCGGTGGTGAAAAGCGCCGCCTCACGATCGCGCGTTCGCTCGTCACTAACCCGAAGCTCCTCATGCTCGACGAGCCGTTCAGTGGGGTCGATCCGATTGCAGTTTACGACGTCCAGCAAATCGTCGTGAATTTGCGCAAAGCAGGACTCGCCATTTTGATCACCGATCACAACGTGCGTGAAACGCTCTCGATCGTCGATCGGGCGTATCTCATCTACGAAGGCCGCGTCGAGAGCGAGGGATCAAAGGATTTCCTGATCAACGATCCGATCAGCCGCCAGCTCTATCTGGGCGAGCGGTTCCGGATGTAGGCTCAGCGGCGAAAGACTTGGGCGAGCGACACTTCCAAGCCCGCAAACAACGGGGTGCGGATCGCTTCCGGTTCTTTCGCGACCTTTGCCGGCCGCTCGGCATCCGCACGCAAGTCGTAGATCGCGATTTCCTTCTTGTCCGGATCAATCAACCAGAGCTCACGCGTGCCGCAGCGAGCGTACACTTCGCGTTTCGGGCCACGATCCAGCCCCAGGGAACTAGGCGAAAGGATTTCCACCACCAGCCACGGCGCGCTCGTCGCCCCGCGTTCGTTGAGATAGTGGAGCTGCTCCTTGCTGAAGACGCAAAGGTCGGGCTGGAAGACATCGACGTCGCTCAGATACACATCGAACGGCGCACCGAACAGCTCGCCGACGGGATTGTCTTCGAGGAACCGCATCACGATGTACTGTAGATTGCGCGAGATGATCTGGTGGTAGGTGTTCGGAGCGGGCGCCATATGGAATTGGCCGTCGATCAGCTGGAAGCGTGGCCCGTTGTCCGGGAGGAGGAGGTAATCATGCACGGTCATCGGGCGGTGAGTCACCTGCAGCATGTCGGGAGGTTACGCCAGTGCGGCGGCGCTTCAACCGAGCGCCGCCCCGGGCGGCCGGGAGGGTTCGTTGATTGTAAGTTGCCCTCACCTGGCGCTGACGCGTCCTCTTCCTCGGGGAGAGGATTGAGGTGAGGGCGAATCCGCGTACGAAGTGGCAAGTGCCTGCAGTAGCCGATCGGCACAACGCACAACTCTTTTGGCTTCGCACGCGCGGCTCGTCTGCCCATAATCGCCGCCGTGATCTCTCCCAACGCTCACCCGCCGGTCCGCATCACTGGCCGGCACCTGACCATTACGCCGGCGATCAATGATTACGTCACCCGCAGGATCGAGAGCCTGCACCTCGATTATCCAAAAATCATCGAGGCGCACGTGATTCTGGAGGTGGAGAAATATCGGCACTCGGCCGAGGTCATCCTCGTCTGCTCAAATCACATCACGATCGAAGCGTGCGAGGAGACGAACGACATGTATGCAGCGATCGATGCTGCGGTCGACAAGATCTGCCGCCAGATGCTCAAGTACAAGACGCGGCTGATGAAGAAACATCGACCGCGCCACGACATCGTGCATCACCTCGAGGAGCACATCCTCGAGCCTGAGCCGGTCGACTGGAGCGGTAACGGAAACGGCGACGGCGAGGATGGCGACACGAACGGCGCGCACCATCCGGTGGTTCGCACCGAGCGCCATCCGGTGAAACCGATGTTCATCGACGAAGCGGTGCTGCAGCTGCAGATGTCGACGCGGCAGTTCCTCGTCTTCATGAACGCCCGCAACTCGCGCGTGAACGTGTTATATCGCCGGAAGAGCGGCGAGTTCGGCCTGATCGATCTCAGCGATCGTTAGGGCCACAGCCGCTGCACCGGTGCTGCTGGCTGCGTTCAGCGCGTGCGTGCCCAGCGCGTCACGCATCTCGTCCAATATGGGACGTTCACGAGATAGACCCACAGAAGGTAGCCGTTGAAGGCGAAGTCCAGCTTCATCACCCGATGCACGCTCAGGTGGAAGAGAAGGAGCGCGAGGCCATACCCGAGCGCCAGTCGCCGGCCGAAAAGCGCGAGTGGTGTCGTCAGCTCGAGGAACAAACCGCTTGAGAGCACAATGCCCACGAGCAGCGGATGCTGTGTCATCCAGGCGGCGATCGTGGCGCCGAATCCGACTGCTGCCGGATCCAGATGGTTGTAGTAGAGCTGGTCGTTGCTCTTGATGATTTGAGCCGCGATCAGGGGCGAGTCAAAGAACCACATCCCGGAGCTGCGGATCAGCTTGGTGAGCGCCGACACAAAATATGTCGCGACGATTGCCTGCTGCGACCACCAAATCACACGATCTTCTGCCAATCTCGGCCTGTGGTGTTCGCCGGTCTTACGCCGGCGCCACACGCTGTAAAGATGCGCCGCCGTCTGTGCACAAAGCACCAGCGAGACGATCTGCAAGCTGTGGCCGATCGCGCCGCGGGAATTGTTCACCGTACCGACCAGCACGCTAAAGGCAGTGAGATAAGGCAAAGCGACTGACCAGCCGATGCCGGCCACATACGCGACGAGCGCCGCCCACATCAGGTACTGGCACCACGCGAACGCCTGCGGGTCCACGAGGAAGCGCAGGTCGAAAACGCGCGCGATGCCGTGCGGCTCGGTGATTGCGATATGGGCGAGCGAACTCGGGATGTGAAGCCACACGATGAGCGCGAACAGCAGGCGCATGGCAACGCGTTCAAAGGCTTCGTAATTCGGTGGCACTGCGGCGCCACCAGCCAGGGTTCCCGCTATCATCGGACCTCAGCGAGCAGCGTTGTGCGTTTCTCAAAACGGTGTGTGACGAGCTCGATATCGACACGGTACATTCGAAGGACCTGAGGGGTCGTGCCTGCAGTTCTGGCAGCCGGTGAGCCTTGCACCGTCCTGAGGACTCGCTCTGCTGCCACCTCGCTTGCGCCCCCTGCAGCGTCGGTATTCCCGAGGCTCTTGATACGCGTGCGTTCCTCACGCAGCGCATGATCGTAAACCTTCTTCAACGCCGGAGTGTTCATGCCGGCGGTCGGAAACGTCGGCAGCGGGCGTCCGTTGCCGTCGGCAAGGTAAACGTAGTGCGTCCGGCTGGCGAAGCTGGAGTACATCGGGAAGTGCGACAGCGGGTAGAACTCCTTGCAGAACAGGCATGCCGCTGTGATTACGAGCAGCGGCAGCGTCTCGGTGCGGCGGACGAACGTCGCGATCTTTCGCGCGATGCGCGTCATGTGCTGGACCCGCTCGTCGCTCCGTTCGCGGGTGGTGCGACGCGGTAAATTCTAATGCCAGGCTGCAGATACGAGTTAATGCCACGCGGCCATTCCGCGAGCAGCTCCCCTTCGGCGAGAACCCGCTCGTAAAAGCGCCGCCGCGTTTCGTAGACATCGCTCATGCCCTTCCGGGCGGAACCTTCGCCAGCGAAATACCGCCCGTACATCTTCTCGCTGACTGCAACATGCGTCACACCCTGCGAGCGCAGCTCGTCGAGACTGCCAAGGTCGGCCGCGAAATACGCCTCAAGCACCTTCTGCGGCACACGTGATGCGACCCCGATCTTCACGCCAGGCCGTGACGGTGAGAGCGATACGCTGCCATCCTCAGCGATGACCGCATCTGGCGGCAGATTGTTCGTAATCCACTCCGCCGCGGCCGTCGGGTCATCGCGCTCAAATCCGAGCCGCGCCGGCTGGTACGCCTGCAGCATGTCGCGGCCGAGCCAGCCGGTGAAGACGGCAAATAGAACCACCGCTGCGACTTTACGCGCACGGCGTTCACCACAAATGAGGCGCGATAATTCCGCAGCGCCGCATACTGCCAGCAGGCCGAGCAGCGTCGTGACGGGAATGAGATAACGCGGCGCGATCTTCGGCGAGGAAGAGAGAATCGCGAGATAAAGGAGAGCCAACAGCACCGTCATCAATTCAGCTGGAGTTCGGCTACGGCGAAACCAAAGGAGCACCCCAACGTAAGCGGCGGCCAGAATCAGAATGCTTGGCGGCACGGTTTCGCCTAGCATCTGCAGGTAGTCTGCATGCGGCACACTGCGCGTGATTCCACCATGTCCGCCGATCGCTGCGTCCATCTCTCTGGCGATGCCGCGCCACGGCGCCGAAATCTTTGTGGCGAAGAGCGGGAGATTGCAAAGCAGAAGCGCGGCGCAGAACCAGAGCGCGAAG
>DATHXZ010000057.1:0-7015 GCA_035459405.1 Chthoniobacterales bacterium | reverse complement strand
TTTCCTCAGCAGGACACCGTGCGCGGCGGACGTCAAGCCGCAGGGGAAAGTAGCTGCTTGACAGTGAATGAACGTTCATTCACTCTTGCGCCGAATGCCTCCCCAAACAGAGAGTTCAACCGACCGCCGGACGCAAATCCTTCAGGCAGCGATTGTTTGCTTCGCCAAATGCGGCTTTCACGAGACCAGCATGCACGATATCGCCGACGAAGCGGGCATCAGCGTTGGCCTCATTTATCGCTATTTTCCCAGCAAGGAGGCGGTGATCGGCGCGCTCGCCGAGGAGCATAAAAGGGAACTGCATGAGCTATTGGAACGCGCCCGCCTGGCGCCGACGTTGCTCGAGTCGCTCGAGATCCTGCTGACGGCGCATTGCTGCGAGGACAATCCCCAGATGCATTGCGCGTTCGTCGTTGATCTTTTCGCCGAGGCCGGTCGGAACCCTGCGATCGCGAGCCTGGTGCGCGACGTGTTGGAAACCGGCGGCGCCGGTATCACAGAGGTCATCGCGCGCGCGCCGGAGATGCAGGACGCTCCGCACGGCCTCAAGCCGCGCGAAGTCACCGAATTAATCCTCGCCGCCGCCCGCGGCTCGATGATGCGCGACGTGCTCGAGCACGCTCAAGTGTCCGCCGCGGAACGTCGCGCACGTCAACTAAAGGTAGTGCGCCAGCTATGGCGCCTGCTCTTCGATCATGCAAACGAACCTGCTCTCGCCTAAATCCCCCAGCTCCGCTCCGTTCCGGCGACGCCGCGACGACCCGCGACGCAAGCCGTCGCGCGGCATGGTGTTCAAGACGCTCGCCTTTCTCGGCGGCGTGCTTGTCCTCACGATCGCGATCGCGCTGCCGTTCGGGCTCATTAAGGCGTTCCAGATCAAGAAGCTGATGGGGATGAAGATGGAGCCGCCACCGACCACCGTGACGAGCGCGAAAGTCGAACAGGCGGACTGGCAGCCCGCCCTGACCGCTGTCGGCTCGATCGCGCCAGTTCAGGGCGCAACGATCAGCGCCGAACTGCCGGGCACGGTCAGCGAAGTTGTTTTTCAATCCGGCACACCGGTGAAACAAGGCGACGTGTTGCTGAAACTCGACGCTTCTGCCGAGCTGGCCCAATTGCGTTCCGCGCAAGCTGACGCCGAGCTCGCAAAGGCGGATTTCGATCGCGCGCGCGATCTCGCTGCACGCCGAGTGATTTCGCAGGCGGAGCTCGATGCTGCTTCATCTCGTTTCGCGCAACGGCAGGCGGCAGTGGACAACATGCGGTCGATTATTGCGAAGAAGGAAATCCGCGCGCCTTTCGCGGGCATCGCGGGCATCCGCGAAGTGAATCCCGGGCAGTTGGTGCAGGCAGGGCAACGGCTGGTTTCGCTACAGGCGCTCGATCAGGTGTATGTCGACTTCTCGCTCCCACAGCACCAGCTCGCGGAGGTCGCGCCCGGTTTGCAGGTGAAAGTCACTACGGACGCGATCGCCGGCCGTGAGTTCGACGGCAAAGTGACAGCGGTGAACTCCGCGATCGATCCCGCAACGCGCATGGTTTCGGTGCAGGCAACACTCGACAATCCGGATCACGCGCTGCGCGCTGGAATGTTCGCGCGGGTCAAGGTTCTGCTGCCGCGGGCGAACTCCACCTTGTCCATTCCAGCGACTGCAATTGCCTACGCGCCCTACGGCAACTCCGTCTACGTCATCGAGAAGAAGAAGGACGAGAAGACGCAGCAGGAATCACTCGTGCTGCGACAGCAGTTCATCCGGACTGGTGAGACGCGCGGCGATTTCATCGCCGTGACGGAGGGCTTGAAGGTTGGTGATGAGGTCGTCGGCACAGGCGTCTTCAAGCTGCGTAATGGCATGGCGGTGAACGTCGACAACAAGCTCGCTCCGAAGATGGAGCTAGAGCCGAAACCAGCCGACACCTAGAGCTCACCTTGAAGACTTTCACAGATCTTTTCATCCGCCGGCCGGTTCTCGCGCTGGTGGTCAGCTTGGTGATCGTCATCGCGGGGTTGCAGGCGATCTCCTCGCTCAATGTGCGGCAATATCCCCGCAGCGACATCGCGTCGGTTACCGTCACGACCGCCTACATCGGTGCGAGCGCGGAACTGGTGCGCGGGTTTATCACGACGCCGCTCGAGCGCGCGATCGCTGCCGCAGACGGCATCGATTACCTCCAATCGCAGAGCACGCAGGGGAGGTCGACGATCACGGCACGCCTGAAGCTGAACTACGACTCGAACAAGGCGCTCTCCGAGATCAGCTCGAAGGTGAATCAGGTGCGTGGCGATCTGCCGCCGGAAGCCGAGATCCCCGTCATCAACATCGAGCCCGCCGATTCGCGCTTCGCTTCGGCCTATCTCAGCTTCACGTCCGACATTCTCCAGGCGAACGAGATCACTGATTATCTGAACCGCGTCGTCCAGCCGCGGCTGACAGCGGTGAGCGGCGTCCAGCGTGCGGAGATCCTCGGCGGCCGCACGTTCGCGATGCGCATCTGGTTGAAGCCGGAGCAGATGGCGGCGCTGAACGTCAGCCCCACGCAGGTGCGGCAAGCACTCGCCCAAAATAACTATCTCGCCGCTCCAGGCCGAACGAAGGGCGCGCTAGTGCAGGTGAACCTGACGGCGAACACCGATCTGCACACCGTGCAGGATTTCAAGAACCTGGTCATCCGGCAGGAGAATGGTGGGCTCGTCAGGCTGGGTGACGTCGCGGATGTGGTTCTCGGCGCGGAGGATTACAACACCGAGGTGCGGTTCTCAGGTCAGCGCGCTGTGTTCATGGGCATCTTCGTGTTGCCGAACGCGAACTCGATCGACGTCGTGAAGCGCGTGCGCACGGAGATGGAGCAGATTCAACGCGAGCTGCCGACCGGCATGCAGGGCCGCATCGCCTATGACGGCACCGATTACATCAACACGGCGATCAAGGACGTCTACAAGACGCTGGCCGAGACGCTGTTGATCGTCTGCGTCGTCATCTTCCTTTTCCTCGGGTCCTGGCGCTCTACGATCATACCGATCATCGCAATCCCGATCTCGCTGATCGGCGCGGTGTTCCTCATGCAGGTGTTCGGCTTCACGCTTAACCTGCTCACGCTGCTGGCCGTCGTGCTGTCGGTCGGTCTCGTGGTGGATGACGCGATCGTTGTCGTCGAGAACGTCGAGCGTCACCTGCGCGACGGCTTGACGCCAATCAATGCGGCGCTGCTTGGTGCGCGCGAGCTCGTCGCTCCGATCATCGCGATGACGATCACGCTCGCGGCCGTTTACGTCCCCATCGGCATTCAGGGGGGCCTGACGGGCACACTCTTCCGTGAGTTCGCATTCACACTGGCCGGCGCGGTCGCGATCTCCGGCGTCGTCGCGCTGACGCTTTCACCGGTCATGACGGCCAAGTTCCTGCGGGCCGGCGACAGCGAGCGCGGCTTCGCGTCGAAGGTGAATCACGTCTTCGACCGCGTGCGCGACTCGTACGGCCGGATGCTCGACGCCAGTCTCAAGATTCGCCCGGCCATGTATGCCGTGTGGATCGCGGTCTCGCTCGTCGCCGTCATCTTCCTCAAGATGTCGATGTCGGCGAAAGAACTCGCGCCGACCGAAGATCAGGGCGTCATCTTCGGCATCGTGCAGGCTCCGTCGAACTCGACGATCGAGCAGACCTCCGGCCTCACCGACGCGGCGGGCAAGGTCTTCATGGGCTTCCCGGAGACGGAGTTCGTGTTCCAAATTACGTTCGCTGACAGCGGCTTCGGCGGCATGGTGCTGAAGCCCTGGGACCAGCGCGACCAGACGGCGTTCGAACTCCTGCCGCAGGTGCAGGCGAAACTCGGCAAGGTCCCCGGAATTGAGTTGTTCCCAGTCATGCCCCCCGCGCTTCCGGGTGGCGGGCAGTTCCCGGTCGAGCTGGTGCTGCTCTCGACCGAAGAACCGGAGCGGATGCTCGAGTTTGCGAAGCAGCTCCAGCAAAAGGCAATGGAGAGCAAGAGCTTCTTCTTCCCCCCAATCATCGACACCAAGATTGATCAGCCGCAGGCGGAAATCGTGATCGATCACGACAAAGTCGCCGCCCTCGGACTGAATCTGCAGCAAATCGGCGCCGACATTTCCGCTGCGGTGGGCGGCAATTACGTAAACCGCTTCAACATCGCGGGGCGCAGCTACAAGGTCATCCCACAGATCAAGCGCACCGATCGTCTAAATCCCGAGCAGCTGAAGGACATCTACGTCACCGGGCCGGAAGGCAAGCTGATCCCGTTGAGCACGGTCGCGACGCTGCAGCAGAAAACAGTGCCGCGTTCGTTGAATCGCTTCCAACAGCTGAACGCCGTCACGATCAGCGGCATGTCTGGCCTGCCGATCGACCAGGCTCTGCGTCTCCTCGAGGACGAAGCGGCGAAGATTCTGCCCAAAGGCTACTCGCTCGATTACACCGGCGAATCGCGTCAGCTGCGCGTTGAAGGCGATAAGTTCCTGCCGGCGTTCGGGCTCGCTGTCGTGCTGATCTTCCTCGTGCTCGCAGCGCAGTTTAACAGCTTCCGCGATCCGCTTATCATTCTGCTCGGGTCCGTGCCGCTGGCGTTGTTCGGCGCCCTCATCTTCACCTTCCTGAAGATGCCGGGTCCAAACGTGCCGTTCTTCACCAACGCATTCACGACGACGATGAACATCTACTCGCAGGTGGGGCTCGTGACGCTCGTCGGCCTGATCGCGAAGAACGCGATCCTGATCGTCGAATTCGCGAACAAGCTGCAGGAGGAGGGACGCACGAAGCTGCAGGCAATCTCAGAAGCTTCGCGCATCCGTTTGCGGCCGGTGTTGATGACCACCATCGCGACCGTCGCCGGTCACTTCCCGCTTGTGCTCGTCACGGGCGCTGGTGCGAAGGCGCGTAATTCGATCGGTCTTGTGCTCGTCGGAGGCATGACGATCGGGACGATCTTCACGCTCTTCATTGTCCCATCGCTTTACGTGTTGATCGCGCACACGATGAACAAGCATGCGGAAGATGGCAGCAGCACCGGCGGTGGCGACGACGACGTCGAGATGTCGGACGTCGAAGCGCCGGACGCGGCACCGCAGTTGGAAGAGCCGGCGCTTGCGCGGAAGCGCGTCGACGGCGAAACGCGTGACGGCCACGGCACGTGGCAGCCGGCGTAAGCGCAGCGCTAACTCTTCGTCGCTTCCGCAGCCTGAGCTTCGGCTTGCACCTGCTCGCGGACTTGCGGCATCGGGTCCTCGCCGGGCGCGGAGATTTCCTTCTCCGTCGTTGCGATGCAGACGGCGTGCTTGCTCGGCTTGCCGCCAGCCCCGAAACGGTTTGCGTACACCTGCGTGAACTCCGCTCCAAAGAGCAGGATTTGCGACGAGTAGTAGATCCAGATCAGCAGCGTGACTAACGAGCTGGCGGCGCCATACGCCGATCCAGCCGCACCGCTCCCGAGATAGAGCCCGAGTGCCCACTTGCCGATGAGAAACAATCCCGCCGTCATTGCCGCGCCGACGACGACGTCACGCCAGCGGACCTGCACATCGGGCAGATACTTGAACATGACGGCGAAGAGCAGCACGACCATGCACAGATCGACGATCATGTAGATCGTGAACCCAAGCGCCGCGCCCCCTGGCAATGTGCGCTCGAGATATTGGCTGAACCCATTCAGCAGCGCTTCGACGGTGAGCGAGACGAGCAGAAGAAAACAAACTCCCGCAACCATCGCGAACGAGAGAAAGCGGATACGAATGTAGTCCCAGACCGCTGCGCCCGGCTTCGCCTTAACGCCCCAGATCGTGTTCAGCGCATCCTGCAATTGCCCGAAGACACCGCTCGCGCCGAAGAGCGCCAGCGCGATGCCGATCAAAGTCGCCCAGAATCCAGCCGACGGCTTCGCGGCCGTGCGAGCGATGTCCTGCACGACCTGTACACCGCTCGGGTCCATGATGTAACGCATCTGATCCGTAATCCGGTCCCACGCGCCGTTCGGGTCATTACGAAAGATCAGTCCCACGATCGCCAGCAACACCAGGATCAGCGGCGCGAGCGAGAACACTGTGTAATACGCGAGCGCCGCTCCGAGTTGCGGTGCCTTGTCTTCCAGCCACTCGTTGAACGTCGTCACGAACAGCCCCCATAGGTTTTTCGGCGTCAGTGTGCTGATGAATGATTGCTCGGTCGTGGCCATATCGATGTCCCATCGTAATCGCGGCGCAGCTGTCGCGAGGATGCGAACTCGGAGGTCACTTCCGGTGCGGTCGAATGCCGCGGCGCGCCCGTTTAGTCTTTCGATGGACTGGATCGATCACATTCAATGGCCCGCGATGGTGGTGACGTTGATCGCCGCGTACCTCGTCGCTTCATTGCGCAACAGCCGACGGCAATGGGGCTTCTGGTTGTTCCTGCTCAGCAACGTCCTCTGGATCGCATGGGGTTGGTACGCGCGGGCCTACGCGCTCATTGGTCTTCAAATCGGCCTCGCAGTTTTGAACAGCCGCGGCGTTGCGAAAAATGACGCAGCATAGCGGCATTTCGCGATGTCACCGGCTCGCTCCAGCTTTTTAGGCGCCATAACATTCACGTCGGCACGGCTTTGCGCCTCGTGCTGGTCTGCAGATTCTTTGAACAATTCTCCGCAGCCGCAGTAGAATTGGGCACAATGAAGAAGACACCCAACGCCGCGCGATTACTGCCGACTCTCGTCTGCGCGTGGTGCAAAGGCGTCTTGCGCAGCGGCACGACAAAGGTCAGCCACGGCATTTGCCGACGGTGCACAGCGCAGTTTTTCGGCAAATTCCGGCCGACCCCGCGGATCCCGCGCCGGCTGCCCGCGTAATCACGCAAACGGGCATCGCCGTGCCGGGCTACTCCAGCTGATCTGTGTGCGTGCGTTGACGCATTTCGCTCATCGCTGGTAGGCTCCGCGTCTGGCCCGTTTGCCGCGTGCGCATGAAGTCCATCGCGATCCCGCTGATTTTCGCCTGCATGTTCTGCTCCGGCTGTTCGCGCGCGACTGAAAGGAC
>DATHXZ010000056.1:0-3671 GCA_035459405.1 Chthoniobacterales bacterium | reverse complement strand
CTTCGTGCTGGCGCACGGCGGCATCGTCGCGCGCGTGGCGGGGATCTACGGACCGGGACGCTCAGCGTTGCTGCGCAAGTTCCTCGCGGGAGACGCTGTGATCGATCGCGCGTCGGATCGGTTCAGCAATCAGGCGCATCGCGATGACATTGCGGCCGCGCTGTTGCTGCTCGTCCGTCGTTACGTTCGCGCGCCGCGTCTCCAGAATTCATGGCTCCGAATCTTCAACGTCGCCGACGGCAACCCGCTGCCCGTCCGCGCGTGCTACGAATGCCTCGCGCAGCAGTTGAATAGGTCAGTGCCGCCCACGAGCGATATCGAGCGCCCGCGCAAACGCGGGAACAGCAACAAGCGTGTGAGCAGCGCGAAGCTCCATACGCTCGGGTGGACCCCCTGTTATCCGGACTTCGCCACCGCGATGGCCAAGAGCATCCTCCCGAATCTTGAGCGCTGCGGCGCCTGACGTAGTGCCGATGAGGCTGCGCGGCACGCGCGGTGCTATAATTTCCAGAATGCGAACCATCAAACTCACCGGCCGCGAGGCGACCGTTGTCCGCGCGATCGGCTTCGCCGAGGGAATGCTCGGCGCTGAGCTCCAGGACTACACGCGCATGGAAGCCGAAGACATCACCGACACCCTCAACAGCTTGATGTCGGCCGGTTTCGTTGAGTCAGTGCCGTATCGCGACGAGGTCGAGCTTGCTGAAATGCCGGTGACTTCGTTCGAGGTGAACGCGGCCTACGCGCACGAGCTGAAGCAGGCGCTGATCCGCTGTTAGCTAGTCGCGCTGACCGCCTCTTGCGCGGCCGCGTTGCTCATGGCCGTCGATCTTTCGCCGAAGAGCTGCCGGATGACTTCTTCAACGGGCATCTCCTGCACGTTGATATCGGTGACCTTGCAGTTTTCGAGGAACTCGCGCGTCGTCTCCGTCACCTTCGCGCGCGGCACTTTCAGCTGAACCGACAGTGCCGTTTGCTCGACCACTTCGCCGAACCTCGCGAACTCGCAAGTTGTCGGCTCTTCGAACGTCAGGCTCAGAATCTTGAACCCTGAGAAGCGGTCGATAATCGAGTCGAGCGGGCCGTCGAAGAAAATCTTTCCGTGATCGATGACGATCACACGATCGCAAAGCTCCTCGATGTCCTGCATGTAGTGGCTCGTCAGCATCGTGACGATGCGGTGCTCGCGGTTGTAAATACGTAGGAATTCGCGCACGCGTTTTTGGCTCACGACGTCCAAGCCGATCGTCGGCTCATCAAGGAACAGCACCTTCGGCTCATGAATGAGCGCGGAGATCAACTCCATTTTCATGCGCTCACCTAACGAGAGCTCGCGAACCATCACATTCATCTTGTCGCGCACGTCGAGCAGCTCGCTCAACCCGCCGACCACTTGCTGGAACCGCGCGCGATCGATGCCGTAGATCGCGCGGTTCAGCTCGAGCGATTCCTGCGCCGGGAGGTCCCACCAGAGTGCGTTCTTCTGACCCATCAGGAGACTGAACTGCCGCTTCAGTTCGTTCTTCCGCTCCCACGGCACGAAGCCGAGCACGTGCGCTTCTCCGCCCGTCGGGTTGAGCAAGCCGGACAGCATCTTCAGCACCGTCGTCTTGCCCGCGCCATTCGGGCCGAGGAAGCCGACCAACTCGCCTTCTTCTATGCTGAAGGAGACGCTATCGGCGGCGCGAGTTTCATCGTACTTCCGGCGGAGGAGACCTTTGATCGAGCCCCGCAGCCCGCTCTCTTTCCGATAGGTGCGGTAAACTTTTGTCAGCCCACGAGCTTCGATCGCGCTCATTTCACCTGCGCAAGAAAGTCCTCGATTGCGATATCGGCGTCTCTCAGCGAACCGCGAAGGGTGAAACGGTCTACTTCGCTGTGAAACGGGAAGACTATTCGCCACCCATCCGGATGCCCCATCTTTACGTGACTACCTTGCGGTGAACTTCGTTGAAGGCGACGCGTTCCAGCGCGGCGTGTACGCCGGCCGGACACCAGCGGCAACTTCATATCGTCAGCTCGACGATCTCGCGATCTCCACGCGCATCCACTTCAGCAGGCGCACGTTCAAGATAGACGCTGATCGCCTCGCGGATGTTGGCCAGCGCTTCCTCGCAAGTCTCGCCCTGGGACCAGCAACTCGGTAACGCGGGACAACTCGCTACGACATAGCCGTCCTCACCGTTTTCGATAACGACTTGTAAGTTCACGAATTGTGAGTGCTCAAGCCGCGCTCGGTTGTCTCTGTGGCGACTTCTTCTGCAAGAGCGGCAGCACTTTCGCCACCAGCGCGTCGGCGGTGAGGCCGTGCTTTTTCCGCAGGATCGGGATCGTGCCGTGCTCGATGAATTGATCGGGCCAGCCGATGCGCACAACAGGTGTGTTGATCATCTGCTCGTGCAGATGCTCCATCACTGCTGCGCCAAAGCCATTGTGCAGGACGTGGTCCTCGAGCGTGCAGATGACCTGTGCGCCGCGCGCGAAGAACTCGAGCGTGCCAGTGTCGAGCGGTTTGATCCAGCGCGGGTTGATCACCGCAACGGAGATGCCTTGCGCCTCGAGCATACGGGCCGCTTCAGCACCGACTTCGAACATGTTGCCGAGGCCAAAGATCGCGACGTCGCGTCCGTGCTGAACGACTTCCGCCTTGCCGATTTCGAGCAGCTTCGGCTGCGCTTTGGGCACTGCGCCCGTGCCTGCGCCGCGTGGATAGCGGATGGCGATCGGGCCGTCATTATAGTTCGCGATCGTCCACAGCATGTCGACGAACTCGTCCTCATCCTTCGGTTGCATGTGCACGATGTTCGGCACGTGGCGCAGATAGCCGATGTCGAATAGGCCGTGATGCGTCGGGCCGTCGTCGCCGCTGAGGCCGGCGCGGTCCATGCAAAGCGCGACGTTCAGGCTCTGCAGCGCCATATCGTGAATGATCATGTCGTAGGCGCGCTGCATGAATGTTGAGTAAATCGTGAGGAACGGCTTGAGGCCTTGCGTCGCAAGGCCACAGGCGAACAGCGCGGCGTGTTCTTCGGCGATCCCGACGTCGTAATAACGGTCGGGATGTTGCTGCTGGAAGAAGATCAAGCCGGTGCCCGTGGGCATCGCAGCCGTAATCGCGACGACCTTTTTGTTCGAGTCGGCAAACTTCGCGAGCGCCTTCCCGAGCAGCTCGGAATACGTGGGGCTCCCAGCCGGCGCTGTTTCACCGGTATCGGCGGCGAATTTGCCAAGCCCGTGGAACTTGTCCGGCTTCGCGATCGCTGGCTCATAGCCTTTGCCCTTTTTCGTCAGGATATGGAGCAGCACCGGCTCATCCTGAGTCTTGAGGAACTCAAACGTCTGCGTGAGCAGCGGAATGTCGTGCCCGTCAATCGGGCCGTAATACCGCAGCCCGAGCTCTTCGAAGATGACGCTCGGCACGATCAGATTCTTAACGCCTTCTTCGAGCTTGTGCGCGAGCTGCACGGCGGTCTTGCCGGCAATGGTCTCAACGAAACGTCGCGCTTTGTCGTGCAGGCCGGCGTACGTCGGGCTAGCGACAATCTTGTTCAGGTATGAAGCGATCGCGCCGACGTTCTTCGCAATCGACCACTCGTTGTCGTTCAGAACGACGATGAATCGCTTCGTTTCGGACGCATTGTTCAGCGCTTCGTAGCTGATGCCGCAGGTCA
>DATHXZ010000055.1:0-1662 GCA_035459405.1 Chthoniobacterales bacterium | reverse complement strand
CTCCCCGGCTGCGCGGTGAAGAACGGACGCGGCTGAAAGCCGAACATCTTGTTCAGCATGTTCGTCGGAAATCTGCCGAGCGTGGTGTTGTACTCCTGGACGGCGGCGTTGAAGTTGTTCCGCTCGACTGAGATGCGGTTCTCCGTTCCTTCGAGCTGCACTTGGAGATTCTGAAACGCCTCGGTGGCGCGAAGCTGCGGGTAATTTTCCGAAACGAGCAACAGGCGCGACAACGCGTTGCTCAGCTGCCCCTGCGCCTGCTGGAATTGCTCGAGCTGCGCGGCATCAGCCGGCGCCTTTGACGGATCGAGCTGCACCCGCCCGACACTTGCGCGCGCGTTCGTCACTTCCGTCAGCGTCGACTTCTCGAAATTTGCCGCGCCCTGCACGGTGTTGACGAGATTCGGGATGAGGTCGGCTCTGCGCTGGTAGACCGACTGCACGTCGGCCCATTTTTTGTTCACGTTCTGCTCGAGCGTAACGAGGCGGTTGTAGCTGCCGCAGCCGGTGAGGCCGAACACCAACGCGAAGCCGAGTGAGACCGCTGCCGAGATGCGCGCAATGCGTTTCATAGCGGCGCAAGCGTCCCGTAGCGTGCCTGGCAAGTCAATGATCCATGCCTCCGCCCAAACCGCGATGGCACGCAACGTGGTTCAAAGGTAGAGTAAGCCGCCGCGCCTCCGGTGAACACGCGATCCCTCACCCGTCCCGCCGCCATCTCGTATGGTGTGTTTGCGGGTCTTCTCGTGCTCGTTGCTGTGCTGCATCTCGCCACGCCGCTCCTCGCCGCGCTCTTTTCCTACCTCGCGCTGACCAAGCTCTCCTTCTGGCGCAAGAAATGGATCGGCCTGACGCTCTTCTCGATCCTGCTCGTCTTCGCGTTCCTCGCGATGGTGTTTTTCCTCAAGACCGGCTTCGTCGTCCTTCCCGAGATTGTCTCGACCGCAATCCCGATCGTGGTCCGCTGGACTCAGCAATACGGCGTCGAGCTGCCATTCACCGATGTCGAAAGTCTGCGCGCCGTGGCCCTCGAAAGCGTCCGCGACACGCTTGGTCACATCGGCAAATACCTGAAGATCGCGACCAAGGAATCGGTGCTTCTGGTTATCGGCATCGTGGTCGCAGCCGGCATCTTCATGAATCCGGATTTCGAGCCGACGCGCCGCCGCGGCAAAGGGCGGGCGAACCTCTATTCGTATTACACCGGCAGGATTCGCGAGCGGTTTGCCTCCTTCTACCACTCGTTCGAGATCGTGATGGGAGCGCAGATCATCATCTCCGCGATCAACACCGCGGCGACGGCAGTTTTCATCTACCTGGCTGATCTGCCTTACGCGCCGCTCGTCGTGATGCTGACATTTGTCTGCGGTCTGCTGCCGGTAGTCGGTAATCTCATCAGCAACACCATCATCACTGGCCTGGCGTTCACGATATCACCGAAGCTGGCCGCCTACGCGCTGGCGTTCCTGGTTGTGATCCACAAGCTGGAATACTTCCTCAACAGCCGCATCATCGGCGGCCGGATCGATCACCCGATGTGGCTGACGCTGCTGGCGCTGATCATAGGCGAGCGGTTGCTGGGCATCTCCGGGCTCATCCTCGCGCCCATCATCATCAGCTTCATCAAGGTGGAGATGAAGAAGATCGAGATGGCGGAGGATG
>DATHXZ010000054.1:0-2864 GCA_035459405.1 Chthoniobacterales bacterium | reverse complement strand
TGGGCAAGCGAAGCGCTTGCCCTACAATCTGTCGTCTGCCCCGCCTGCATTGACGCCGCCGTCCCGCATACACGACATTCCGGCGATGGATTGCCCATTCAATCACGAGCGCAAGCCGCAATACTATGGCGACTACCTCGCGGTCGATGAGCTCCTGAAACTGCAGCGACCGCTCAGCCTCGAGCGGGCGAACCTGCTCGCGCACGATGAGATGCTCTTCATCATCATCCACCAGGCGTACGAGCTGTGGTTTAAACAGATCCTGCATGAGCTCCAGGCTTGCCGGCAGGTGCTGAGCAAGCCGGCGGCAGACGACGACGGCCCCGACATGAATGTGGTCGTCCATCGGCTGAAGCGGATCGTGGAAATCTGGAAACTGCTCAACCACCAGGTGGACGTGCTCGAGACGATGACGCCGCTCGATTTCCTCGAGTTCCGCGAACACCTGCACGGCGCCTCCGGATTCCAGAGCAAACAATTCCGCCAGATCGAAGCGACCCTCGGCCTGCGAATGGAGAATCGCTTCCGGCCGGACTACTACAAGCACACCGAGCTCGGCGGATTTAACGGCAAAGACTTCGAGGAAATCAGCGAGTGGGAGAAACAGCCGACCCTGCTCACGATGGTGGAGCGATGGCTGGCGCGTGCCCCGTTCTTCGATGAGCCATTCTGGAGCGAGTGGCAGGAGGCGGTGGCGCAGGGGCGCTCGCCTTTCTGGACGCGGTATCGCGTGATCTTCGAGAGCAGTCTCTCGGAGCGCGACGAAAAGACGGAAGTGATGCGGAAGTTCGACGAAATATTCTTCACAACCGGATGGGCGGACTTCTCGCCCGAGGCGCTGCGCACCGCGCTTTTTATCATGCTCTACCGTGATGAGCCGCTCTTTCGGCTTCCGTTCGCGCTCCTGAACGGGTTGATCGAGATCGACGAGCAGCTCGCCACATTCCGATATCGGCATCTGCAGATGGTGCGGCGGATGATCGGCACCCGCGCGGGCACCGGCGGCAGCAGCGGCGAGCAGTATCTGCAAGGCGCGGTGAACAAGAACTACGTGTTCAAGGAACTTGCGGGCCTGATCACATTCCTCATCGAACGCCGCAAACTGCCGGCACTACCCAAGCGGCTGCACAAGGCGCTGCGATTCAGTTTTGCGGAAACGTGACGTAGAGCATGCGTCCCGCTTGCTCTTTCAGCGCGGCTCATGCGAGACATTCTCTCCATGGCTGACGTCACAATCGACATCATCAACAACGGCCCGCTGATCGTGAATGGGGCAGTCGAGTTGAAGGACGCCGACGGGAACGCCTACCCCGCCAAACAAAGGATGGCGCTCTGCCGCTGTGGCGCTTCGACGACGAAGCCGTTCTGCGACGGGACGCACTCGAAGATCGGCTTCCAGGCTGCCGAAACCGCGGTGCCGAAATCGGCCGAGTAGCGGTGTTGGCGTGCTACCCCTTTGCAGGCGTACGCTTACGAGAACCCGATACAAACCACGCGCCAGACCAGCCGAGGACAGCGTCCTCGGCTACAGGCGCCCGCGTGCTGCGACGCGCCAGCGCGCGACCTCGTCATCGCCCGACACAATGATGAGCTCGTCGGCGAGGTTCACGACAGGGCAGGCGTGATTCGGCACGATGCGGAGCTTTGTGCCGATCGGCAGATCACTGCCGGCGCGTTCGATGAATCCGTGTTCTTCCGAGAGCCTCGCAACGTGCAGACCTGATGTCCCGCTCTCTGGCGCGTTGACCGGTAAGGCAATGCCGTAACCTCCCGCGCCCGCAGTCCCATGCGCGCCGAGATCTGACGTCAGCACCTTCGAGCCGGCGTCGACGATCAGGTAGTCGGCGTTTCGGCTGACGACAGTGGCGAGAACTGTCAGCGCGACCTGCTCCACGCTCGCGAGTCCGAGCCGCACAGGCGTGCGATCCATGAAGACGTAATTGCCCGGGCGGATCTCCGTGATGCCTTCGTAGCTGTCGCTCGCGAGCACCGTCGGCGTGGAGCCGACTGAAACCTCCGGCACCACGATGCCGGCGGCTTCGACTTCGCTGCGCACCCGTTGCAGTATCCGGCATTCATCCGCCGCGACTGCTGCCGCTCCGCTCGCATTGGCAGCTCCGTAGGCGTGACCAGCATGCGAGAGCAAGCCAGCAAAATGAACGTGACTTGAGCTGCAGACGAATCGCGCAAGCTCGACAATCGCAGGATCGCTCTCACTCAATCCACAGCGCCGCAGCCCGACGTCGATCTCGACGAACGCACCGACCGTCATCTGCAATTCGATCGCGATGCCCGCCAGCAGCTCCGTTGCGATCCGGCTATCTACAACAACGCGGAGATCGGTTCCGTACTGCTTCGCCGCCGACAGCAACCGCCGCAGTTTCCGCTCATCGACCAGCGGATACGCGACCGTGACCGACGACGCGCGCGCTTCGATGAAGACTAGCGCCTCATCGACCTTTGAGGCCGTGAGCCCGACTGCGCCACGCTCGAGTTGGATCCGTGCGATTTCGACGCATTTGTGCGTCTTGACGTGCGGCCGGAGCGCGAGCCGGTGCCGATTCGCCAGCGCCTGCGCCCAATCGATATTACGAAGCAGTCGCTCGCGGTCGATCAGCACGGCCGGCGTCTCAACGTCGGTCAACAGCGCATCCTTCACACCCACACCGCACTCTCGCAGAAACAATCTCGCGAATCCCGCTATTCGTGTCGAGTTCGAGCCGGGAAACGGGGCCGTTTCTCTGTCGAGAGCCGATTTTGTAGTGTGATCGGACCTCACGCGGCATGAATTGGCTGAGCCTCATTGCCGTAGCCGTGCTGTGCGCTGTCGCCGCGACAGCAGCCGAAAACCCCGCGAGCATGAA
>DATHXZ010000053.1:0-7588 GCA_035459405.1 Chthoniobacterales bacterium | reverse complement strand
GCCCCGAACTCGATCACGTTCACATACAGCTCCATGATGCGGCGCTTCGGCATCAGCGCTTCCATGCAGGATGTGTGTAGGCTCCGAGCCCCTTTTCGGATCCACGAGCGCCCCTGCCGAAGGAAGAACGAGCGCGCCGCTTGCATCGTGATGGTCGAAGCGCCGCGCGCCGGGTTTCCCGTGCGGTCCGCTCGCTCCAGCGCGGCGTCTATCTCCTTCCAGTCAAACCCGTCGTGCTGAAAATCGCTGATCTTGTTAGACCCCGATATCCTCGTTCCAGAGGTCGGGGTGGCTGCTGATGAACTCGCGCATTAACGCGATGCAGTCGGCGTTCTGCACGATTTCCACTTCTGCGCCGTTTGCGCGGAGTGTTTCTTCCGCGCCGCGGAACGTGACGTTCTCGCCGATGATCACGCGCGGAATTTTGTACAAGATGATCCCGCCGCTGCACATCGGGCACGGCGAGAGGGTCGTGTACATCGTGCAGCGCGCATAGACGTTGGCCGGTTGGCGGCCGGCGTTCTCCAGACAATTCATCTCGGCGTGGTGAATGACGCTGCCGCGTTGCACGCGCTGGTTTCGTCCGCGGCCAATGATCTCGCCATCACAAACCAGCACCGAGCCGATCGGAACGCCTCCTTCGCGTCGGCCGGCGCGCGCTTCTTCAATCGCTGCCTGGAGGAATTGGTCGATCGGCGACTCTATGCGTTCACGCGCAACGATCAAAGCAGCGCGTCACTGGGAAGCCGCCCCGTCATCCAGCGGCTCGATTTTGATGACCGGGTGCATCTCCCAGGCTGTCGAGCGCCACGGGTGATGATATTTGTTTTTGCCAATCGCCTCGATGGTCGTCCCGACGTCCGCCTTGCCGTTGTGCTCGTCGTCCCACATCAGGTAGCCGCTGACCCTGATGCGCTGCGCTCTCGGCGCGGCCGGCTCGCTTTCCAGGTCCGGCCGGCGAAAGAACGCGGCGAGCTTCTGAATCCGGATGCCGTCATGAAAGATGGCGTTTTGAGTGCGCGGTGTTGTCTCGACGATGATCGGAGTCGGATCACCGACGGTTGGTGAGTGATCGAGCGGCCGCTCGAACAGTTCGAGATGCCAGTCGTGAAGATCCATGTTGCCGCAATTGGTTGATTCAGGAGGACCGGCATAGGCGAGCACGAGGTAAGCGGTGAGCGCCACCATCTGCTTCTCCAGATCGGCCAATTGCTCGCGCTGCGGCGGCGTCAGGTCCTTCCGGCGTTTGCCTTTTGTTTCCGCATCAAAGGCGCTGACGTGCTTCAGAAACCCGGCGGTGTCGAGTTCCGGGATGGAGAGACCCGAGAGCTCCACCGGCGGGCGGTTCTTTTGGCGGTTCCGCTCCACGGCGTCCGGAGTTTTGGCTGTTCCTTCTGGCCGCTCGAGACAATCCCAGGCCGCCAGATCAATCTCCAGAAAATCGCGATCCTCGGAGATTCGCTGCTGCGCGTGCACAGCGCCCGCGGCCAGGAGGACGAGCAACAGCGTGGCAATAGTTGGGGGCGACATCCAGCTGTCCTTTCGCCGACGTCGCGGCGGTTATGCTAGCCTGAATTTCGCAGCGGCGCCGGCCGTGCAGCCTGCATTCGCCTAGCCACCAGACAAAAGCGAGCCGTAAGGTCTAGCGTCGCCGCGGATCAGAGATGAACACACTCCGGCAGCACGCCAATGAATCGCCGCAGAGATGCGTTGCTTGCGGCGGCGAAGATGAGCGCCGAGATCTACCGGATCGCCGAGCGGAGCGGGAATGGAGTCTGCACGATTGGCTCATGCACGGTCACTCTTTAAAAGATATGTCAGCGACACTACCGACAGAAAAGATCACGCGCGGCACCAACGGCTCGCGCAACCTAATGCCCTGTCCCGTCTTCATCGGAGGCGAATGGCAGGAGATCGACGGCGGGCCCGGCTTTCCGGTCCACAATCCGTCAACCGGCGAAGTGATCGCCGAAGCGCCTGCGTGCAACGCGGAACACGTGCACGCAGCCATCGAAGCGGCGGCGGCGGCTTACCCGGACTGGTGGGAAACACCGCCGGTAGAGCGGGCGCGAGTGTTCTTCCGATTCAAGATGTTGCTCGAGGAGCACTTCGAGGAACTCGTGCGACTCAACACTCGGGAGCACGGGAAGACACTGGTCGAGTCGCGCGGTGATGTGCGGCGCGGCATCGAGATGGTGGAGTTCGCGTGCGGGATTCCGTCGCTGCTGACCGGCGACACGATCGAGAACATCGCGCGCGGGATCGATTGCGAAGCAATCCGTCAACCGCTCGGCGTCTGCGTCGGGATCACGCCGTTCAACTTTCCGGCGATGGTGCCGCTCTGGATGTATCCAGTGGCACTCATGTGCGGGAACACGTTCGTGCTGAAGCCGAGCGAGAAGGTGCCGCTGACCGCGATCCGGATCGCGCAGCTGCTCGAGCAGGCGGGCATTCCGAAAGGCGTGTTCAACATCGTGCACGGCGGACGTGAGTGCGTCGACGCGTTGCTCGCGCATCCGAAGGTGCGCGCGATTTCGTTCGTCGGCTCCACGCCGGTCGCGAAGTACATCTATGAAAGCGGCACGAGCCGGAACAAGCGGGTGCAGGCAAATGGCGGCGCGAAGAACTTCGTTTTCCTGATGCCGGATGCGGATGTGGAAAACTCCACGCGCGGTGTGGTGGAAGGCGCGTTTGGTTGCGCCGGCGAACGCTGCATGGCGAGTTCGACTGCGGTGGTGATCGGCTCTGCGGCGAAGGAAGTGTTGCCGTCGCTCGTCGAGGCGGCGCGCGCGATCAAAGTCGGCCCGACCGATCGCGACGAGCAGCCGAACATGGGACCGGTGATCACGCGGCAGCATCGCGATCGCGTGATGGACTTGATCGGCTCGGGCGAAAAAGAAGGCGCGAAGGTTCTGGCTGACGGACGCGGCGCGGTGAAAAACGGCAACGGGTTTTTCCTCGGAGCGACCATCCTGGACGAAGTGCGCACCGGCATGACGGTGGCGAACGAGGAGATATTCGGCCCGGTCTTGAACGTGATGCGGATGGAAGATCTCGATTCGGCGATCGAGATGGTGAACCGCTCGCCCTACGGCAACGGCGCTTCGATTTTCACGCGCTCAGGCAAAGCGGCGCGCGAGTTCAAGCATCGCGTCAAAGCGGGAATGGTCGGCATCAACATCGGCGTGCCTGCGTCGATGGCCTGGTTCCCGTTCAACGGCTGGGACGATTCCTTCTTCGGCGACCTGCACATGCAGGGCAAAGAAGGGGTGCAGTTCTTCACGCAGCTGAAAGTGACGACCAGTCGGTGGTTCAGCTACGGCGAGGGGAGTATCTGGAGTGACAAGTGATCACTGGCCGGTGACCAGTCGAGCGCCTTCTGGTACAACGCGGCAATGGCTACCGAAACGCAGAGTTATAAAGATCTTGTTGTTTGGCAGAAGGGAATCGCGCTCGCGACGTTGATTTATCAGGTCACCGCGAGCTTTCCTCCTGAAGAGAAGTTCGGGCTGGTGTCACAGATGCGGCGCGCAGCGGTTTCTATTCCGTCGAACATCGCTGAAGGCCAGGCGCGGCATACGACTGGTGAGTTCATTCAGTTTATCTCACATGCTGAACGGTCGGCAGCAGAGCTAGAGACCCAGATCATCCTCGCTGTCGAACTCGGCTTCTGCACAAAGAATGACGTGATCACGGCGTATGCAACGGTCGATGAAATCCGCCGGATGCTGAACCGGCCCGATCGGCGGAATCATGATCGCTGACTATTTCGTCGTGCGTCGTCGGCGGCCATCGCGGTGCTGCCATTCCTCGTCGCGCTCTACAGCTATGCGTCGTTTGTCGGTTTCGGAATCGCGTTCCTCGTTTATATCGTTTTGCGCCGGCTAAGCGCCGCACCGTCACCGGCCTTGACCGAATTATTATCGACATGACCACACCCACACTCCCGCGTTTCGATCACCAGCCTGCTGCCTACAACGGACGCTCCGCCGATGAAGTGCTCGCGACGCGCAAGCAGTTCCTGAATCCCGGCATTTTCCTCTACTACAAGAAGCCGCTCATGGTGGTGGAGGGAAAGATGCAATACGTGTGGGACGGCACCGGCAAACGCTACCTCGACGCGCTCGGTGGCATTGTGACGATCAGCGTCGGCCACTGTCATCCGCATGTGGTGGAAGCAGCGCGGAAGCAGAACCAGCTACTGCAGCATTCGACCACGATTTATCTGCACCCGAACATCGGCGAATACGCGGAGAAGCTGGCGTCGAAGATGCCCGGTGACCTGAAGGTCTGCTACTTCGTCAATTCCGGTTCCGAGGCGAACGACCTCGCACTGCTGATGGCGCGCGCCTACACCGGCAACTACGACATGATTGCGCTGCGGAACGCCTACCATGGCGGCAGCGCGGCCGGGATGGGATTGACGGCGCACAGCACGTGGAAGTTTAACGTGCCGCATAGCTTCGGCATTCATCACGCGATCACGCCGGATCCGTATCGCGGCGCGTGGGGCCGGGATGATGCAGACGCGGGCCGGAACTACGCGGCTGACGTGAAGAACCTGATCGACTACGCGACGCCGGGACGCGTCGCCGGGTTCATCGCCGAGTCCATCCAGGGCGTCGGCGGCTGCGTTGTGTTTCCCGATGGTTATCTGCAGAACGTCTACGAACACGTGCGCGCCGCCGGCGGCGTGTGCATTGCGGATGAAGTCCAGGCCGGGTTCGGCCGGACCGGCACGCACTACTGGGGCTTCGAGACACAGGGCGTGATTCCCGACATCGTGACGATGGCGAAAGGGATCGGGAACGGCGCGCCACTTGGCGCTGTCATCACCACGCCGAAGATCGCCGAGACCATCGCGCAGCGGACGCATTTCAACACATTCGGCGGTAATCCAGTTGTCAGTGCGCAAGGCATGGCTGTGCTCGAAGTCATCGATCGCGAGAAGTTGCAGGAAAACGCGCTCAAGATCGGCCGCCGCATCACGGAGGGCCTGCAGCGGTTGCGCGACAAGCACAACATCATCGGCGACGTCCGCGGCAAAGGCCTGATGCTCGGTATCGAGCTGGTGAAAGACCGCGGCACGAAAGAACCCGCGAAGGTCGAGACCGCGCAGGTTCTGGAGACCGCAAAAGACATGGGTTTGCTCCTCGGGAAAGGCGGCCTGCAAGGCCAGACGATCCGCTTCTCGCCACCGATGTGCGTGAACGAACATGACGCAGACTTCCTCCTCGCGGTGCTGGATCAGGCATTCGCCGGATTATGAGCTCAGCGACGATGCCGGACAGCATTGATCCCACCCTCCGCGCTGGCATCTTCGTTGAGACGAAAGCCATTGTGCTAGATTGAGCCGCCTTCCGAGGCCAGGGTGGCGAAATCGGCAGACGCGCCAGACCTAGGATTGCGAAATCGCGGGTTTCAGCGCGTCGCACAGCGTTTCATTCGGTGGTGCTTGCACGAGGGAAAACGGGCTCAAACCCGGTGATTGCGCCGTGTCGATCCAAGGCCACCAGAACCGCCTGATTCTAGCACAAATCCTAGTACACTGATACGAGACGTTGCTCAGTGCTCGTTGCGTAGCCATCTAACGAGACCCCAGGTCCGCTGCCGCGAGACCTCGCCGCATACCACGCAACATACGCTCCCGATGCCAGGCACCTCCAGCGTAAATAAGCTTCTCATCGCCGGAACCGCGAAAGCTGCGGAGTAGTGCTGGTGTGGCCACATCGTGGAGCGGAGTCGCCCCGTACGATTTCGTCACCGATGAGTTCCTTCGCCTGGTAATCGTTGGTGGCGGCATTTTCGCCCTACTCTTTCTATGCGAATGGCTGTTTCCCTTGCGCCAGAGCACCCGTTGCCTGCGCGGCTCGTCGTGAACATCGCGATCTCCGCCCTCACATTTGCGGTTGCAATCAGCGTCGTGCAGCTGGGTAGCTACCGCCACCGCGGGATGAAAATCTTCCTGAAACATGCCCGGCAATGACTTTGCGTGCCGCGCTCGATCAAGGTGGCAATCGTAGTCGGCACGATTCTCGCAGTGGTGAACCACTACGACGCAATCCTCTCCGGCACGTTCAGCACGAGGACGGTCGTGCAAATCGCAGTCACGTACCTCGTGCCATTTTGCGTCTCCACCTTCGCCTCCGCGCTCCAGGCGCGGCACATCGAGCTGAATTCCAGGGCGGAATAATCCTGCCCGGCCGACCTCTTACCGGCGCGTGTGCTGTATCGCGACAGGCCCGAACCGCTCTTGCGCTGGTAGAGCCCGTTCACAGGACAGGTGCGTCGTCCTTATTCCGGCGCTGGATGAGGAGGCGACAATCGGCGGCGTCATCGCTGACCTGCGCCGCCACGGCTTTTTGCGCATTCGCGTCGTCGATAATGGCAGCTCCGATCGCACAGCGGAACGTGCGCGACTCGCTTGCGCCGAGCTGGTGACAGAGCCTCGCCGCGGCTATGGTCGCGCGTGCTGGGCAGGCCTGCAGGATCTACCAGCAGACATCGAGTGGATTCTGTTTTGCGACGCAGACGGCAGTAGCGATCTGCAGCATCTGGAGCAAATGTTCACCGTGGCCGCGGAAGCGGATCTGGTTCTTGGCGATCGCCGGACCTCTCAGCAAAATCGCGCGGCTTTGAGCTTCGCCCAGAGGTTTGGGAACGGGCTGGCGACAACCCTCATTCGGATCGGCTGGGGACATCATTACGCCGATCTCGGGCCTCTGCGCCTGATCCGCCGGGAAGCACTCGATCGCATCTCAATGCGGGATCGAGGATTCGGTTGGACTGTCGAGATGCAGGTCCGCGCGCTGGAGATCGGACTGCGCATTTGCGAAGTCCCTGTGCGTTACCGCTCCCGCCGAGGTGGAAAATCGAAAATCTCGGCCACAGTTTCTGGAACGCTGCGCGCGGGCGCTGTGATCGTGACTACGATCTGCCGCTTATTCGTTATTAAACTGCTGCGGCCGTTGCGCGCCGCGCTGGCTACACCCGAGCCATATCCCGAGCGCCAGCTGGACGGTAGCCAACCGCAATGCGGCGCCAGTCTCCAGTTGTCTCCGGTGGAGAGGTCACCATCTTGCCGGTGACACCGAGAGCCACACCATCCCGCGAGAACAAGGAACTCATATGTCGAAAGCAGCATTTGTGATCCTCGCCGCAGGCGACACGCACGAAAGCCTCGGGCGGGTAGTAAACGCGCCCATCGGCGCGCTCGAACACGCGAGGGGAAGCGCCCAGGCGAAGATCATCTTCGATGGCGCGGGCAGTCAGGCGGCAGCCGGCTTCGCGAAACCCGATCACAAGTATCACGACCTTTTTGACAAGGTCCGCGGGCAAATCGAAGGCGCGTGCAGCTACTGCGCAAACGCTTCGCGGTGAGGAGAAACTCACGGACGCGAAGATCGAGCTGATCGACGAGTTCAAAGGACAGCCGAGCTTCAAGAAAATGATGGACGACGGGTATCACGTGCTCGTGTTCTGACCAACACCACAGCCGCCAGCCGCCACTCTGCTGCGCCTGTTAGTTCTCAACCAAGGCGCCACCGCAGCTCGAACCCCGCGCCGGCCGTGCAGCCGAAGCAGTGGT
>DATHXZ010000052.1:0-2207 GCA_035459405.1 Chthoniobacterales bacterium | reverse complement strand
CGCTAGCCTGATTTTGGGGGTGCTGAACCAGTCGCACGCGCCCGATGGCCAGGTGGTAGTCAGGGTGGATGCAGCTGTCTAGCTGGCGGCTGTGATCGTCACGCTCGTTAGCGGGCTGCTCTTCGGATTGATCCCGGCGCTGCAGGTGTGGCAGAGCAGTCCGTTGCAGGCGATGAAGAGCGGACCGGTGGATTCGACGCCGCGACGTCGGCTGTCGTTGCGGGATTTGTTGTTAGGCGCACAAATCGCCATCTGCACGCTCCTAGTCACGGTGTCTTTAGTCGCCGTCCGCGGGATGGTGCGCGTGCTGCACGCGCCGCTCGGGTTTCAGCCGCAAGGCGCGATGCTCGCGGAGACGGGCGTGAGCGAGGAAGGTGATGTGCCGCTTGCGACAACGAAGAAGGCAATGCTCGAGGCGGTCCGGAGCATCCCTGGTGTGACGGCGGCGGCGACGGTGAGCAAAGTGCCCTTTACCGGCGGCCTGCGTTGGCGTTCCCATCTTTCAACCCGGGATAACCGAGCTCACGCTGAATAATTCTGTCCTGGACCCGTACGGGCTGACCGTTTCGCCGGCGTACTTCGAGACTGCCGGCACCCGGCTCCTCAGTGGGCGCGACGTCTCATGGCATGATACCGCCCAGACGCCGTATGTGGCAGTCGTGAACGCAACGTTCGCGCGGAAGATGTGGGGCGACGCGCCGGCGATCGGACAGCGCTTCATTGTCTTCGGCCACTTGAGGGAAGTGGTGGGCGTGGTGGAGGACTCAAAGTATAACGAAATTGGCGAGTCGCCGCCGCCGGCCTTCTATCTGCCGTTTTCACAACACGAGCAGGCGCAAACCACTTTTCTGGTCCGTTCGCAGCGGGCGCAGAACGAGATGGCGGCAGCGCTGGAGCGCACCCTGAGTGGTTTCGCGCCCGATGCTTCGCTCGGCGTGCAGAGCTGGCGCGATGCGATGGGGCATGCGCTCTTGCCGTCCCGCGCTGCCGCGAGCGGCCTCGGAGTCATGGGCCTGCTTGCGTCGATGCTGGCGGTGACCGGCATCTTCGGCATGGCCGCCTACAACGTGAGCCGCCGGATGAAGGAGCTCGGCGTTCGCGTTGCCCTGGGCGCGCGCACGAAGCACGTGATGAGCGTCGCGGTAGGACGCCCGTTTGTGCTGCTAGGGATCGGATTGTTCGCGGGTCTGCTCCTAAGCGTCTTCGCCAGCCGCCTGCTGGGGCAGATTGTCTATCAGGCAAATGCGCGAGACCCCGTCGTCATCGCTGGCGCGGTCATAACCATGGCGCTGCTGGGCATCGCCGCGTCGGTCATTCCGGCGTTGCGAGCGCTTGCCGTCGATCCATCCGCGACTCATGCGGGACGAGTGACCGTCTCACGCGATAGCAGCTTGCCAATATACTGCCACTCGGCGAGCGGGTCCGGTGGGCGACTTCTTTGCGCACGATTTCGGCACGGCGGGGTTCGATGTGGTGTACGAGCGCACTTTCCTTCGCGCTCTGCCGCCGGCGCTTTGGTCCGATTACATGCGACGCATCGCGGAGCTGCTCGTCGACCGCGGGAAGCTGATCGGCTTTCTTCTATGGCGCAAACGATGACCCTCCGCCGAGCAAGGAGGAGAATAATTTCGATAATCTATTCACTGCCCGAGAAGCGCGGTCGCGAGCTGGAGCCGAACCTCAAGTGCCTCCAGGATTGCGCGAGTGGTGACCCGGAGTTCAAGCGCGACCTGCGCGCGTCGCCAAGCTGCGGCAGCGCGATGAGCCGAGCGTGACTGTTGCCTGCTGCTGAGCCAATTGGAAAGCCCGCCGACCTTCGGCCGACGGGCTCCCCAATGGCTGATCTGCCTGCGGCGCTACTTCACGCCGACGAATCCGACGCGCTCGACGATCTTCTGGCCTTCGTCGCTAAGCGCGAAATCAACGAACTGCTTCACACTGGCCGACGGCTCGCCGTTCGTGTAGAAGAAGGTCGGCCGCGCGTAAGCCCACTGCTGGCTGCGCACGGTGTCCGCGTTGACTTCGAGGTTGTCGATCTTCACCGGTTTGACGCCGGGCGCTTTCAGGTACGCCAGGCCGACATAGCCGATGCCGTTCGGGTTCTTGGCGACTTCCGCGGTGATCTGCTCGTTGCCGGCCATCTTCTGTGAGGTCGGCGCGTAGTCGCGCTTCTTCATCGCGAGCTCTTTCCAATCGGAGTAGGTGCC
>DATHXZ010000051.1:0-6783 GCA_035459405.1 Chthoniobacterales bacterium | reverse complement strand
CGGGAGCCGGTGTTGCAGGCCTGAACAACTCGGAGCTTCCGACCGTCACACTTCACTTCTATGAAAACATCAGCATTCAAGATTGCGGGGCTCGCCATCGCAGTAGCAGCGCTTCCATTCACTACGCTTCACGCGCACGAAGGTCACGATCACGGCGCCGCGCACGAGAAGCACGGCTCAGTCGCGGATGCCTGGAAGACAGCGCAGCAGTCGCTCAAAGGCATCGAAGCCGGCGCCGCTGCGAAACAGCAGCAGCCGATCCATGATGAACAGGAGAAGCTCGCCGCGGCGCTGAAGGACATCCAAGAGCATCACGGCGCGCAAGGTGCCGACAAGACGCGGCTCGATGGGGCGCTGAAGAACGCGATCACCGCGTCAGAGAAAGTGCACGTCGCCGCCGATGCGAACGACTTCGCCAAGGTGGACGCCAGCCTGAAGACGCTGCAGGCGACGATGGGCTTGCTCGAGAAGCAGATTAATCCCGCGGCCAAGTAGAGCTGCGCACCGACGGCATTTTGATGATGACGATCAACAGACTCGCTGCGCTCGCGTTCTGCGCGGGCTGCGCGCTGCTGCCGATGTGGACCGAAGTCGCGTCCGCGCACGAGGGACACAGTCACGGCAGCGCAAACATCGTCGTGCCCGAGACGGCTGAGGGCGTTTTGCAGGAAATCCAGAAACACCATGCCGCTGTCAGCAGCGCCGTGAACGGGCGGAACCTGAAAGCCGTGCACGATCACGCCGAGGCGATGACCGCGCTGGCTAAAGCGCTCCCGGCGAAAGTCAGCGACGACAGAAAGACGCGGGTCGAAGGCACGACCAACAACATGACGAAGCTGCTCGACACGCTCCACCACGCCGCCGACGACGGCGATCAACCCCGCAGCGGCATCGAACTAAAGAAGCTCGATGGCGCTGTCACCACTCTCGAGAAGCAATTGAAAGCAGAATGAACCAGCGAAAGCACATAGCCCTCGTGCCGGTCCTTGCCGGCCTCGCGTTTCTGTCCCTCAACACACACGCGCAACATGCGCACGATGACCATTCGCATGGCGAACACGGCCACGGCTCGCAGGCAACGATCAAGACCGAGGTGTTGCCTAACGAGAACCACGCCGCCGGCAAAACCGCCTCAACCGTCATTCGGCTCGCCGGCCCGAACGGCCAGCCCGTAACGCTGAACGATCTGGAGGAAGCGCACACGGAAAAGCTGCACCTGCTGATCGTGGATGACAGCCTGACGGATTATCACCACGAGCATCCGGTGCCGGCGGACAGGCCCGGCGAGTACCGCTTCGAGTTCAAGCCGAAACACGGCGGCACCTACCACGTCTGGGCCGACGTGCTGCCGACGGCGACTGGCAAACAGGAATACTCCAAGACAACGCTGAAGGTGGCGGGGACACCGGGGAAGGCACAGAAGACCACGAACACCGTCGCGGAGCTGGACGGCTACCGGTTCGAGTGGGCGACGGAGGATAACAAGCCGCTGCGCGTCGGTGGATCAGCGCTCGTGAAGGTGCGCGTGAACGGCTCCGACGGACAGCCATTCAAGCAGCTTGAGCCGGTGATGGGCGCTTACGCGCACATGGTCGCCTTCCCGACCGACCTGAAATCGGTGACGCATGTGCACCCGACGGGGCCGGAACCGACCACGAATACGGAACGCGGTGGTTCCGATTTGAGCTTCCATGTTGTGCCGGAGCAGGCCGGCTTCCAGAAGTTCTACCTGCAAACGCAGATAGGCGGCCGCGACAAGTTCGTCGCCTTCGGTGTCGACGTTGTGGCAGGGTCAGCCAACGCAGCGAACGCGGACGCGATGTATACCTGTCCGATGCATCCAGAGGTGCGGCAGAAAGGACCGGGTAAATGCCCGAAATGCGGCGGGATGGCGCTCGCGCCCGAGAACAAGCCAGCTGACAAGGCACATCACCATTCGCGCGGCCACTGATCGCTGATGAAACCTTTAATCATCGCGCTGCTCGGGCTGACGCTCACGGGCTCTGCGCTGCCGACCGGCGAAGAAGCACCCGATCCGCAGATCGTTGCGACAGTGCAGAACTTTCACGATGCACTGCAGAAAGGCGACCGCGCAGCCGTGATGGCGTTGCTTGCGCCGGACGCGCAAATCCTGGAGGGCGGCCACGCCGAATCGCGCGAGGAATACGAGAAGGGCCATCTCGCCAGCGACATCGAGTTCGCGCAGGCAGTGCCGTCGACGCGCGAGCACGTTCTCGCGCGGCAGGAAGGCTCAGTCGCATGGGTCACATCGAGCAGCTGCGTGTCAGGGACGTTCAAGGGACGGGATGTGAACTCCGCGGGCGCCGAGCTGATCGTACTCAGCAGGGCGGCGGACGGATGGCGCATCCGCGCCATCCACTGGTCGAGTCACGCCTTGAAGAAGTGACCGCACGTACGCGCGGCGTTCTGCTGAAGTAGTCCGCGCCTGCACGTGAGCAACGGTCATCCTGAGGCTGGCGCACCGCGCCGAAGGACCGCACGCCCGCGGGTGACGTGCCGCCGTCTCCCGAGGTCGCCTCGCGCACGCGTCAGCATTCGCCCGCTTAGGAACATTAAAGCTCCGGGCGTGAGGTCCTTCGCCGTCTGCGCGGCTCAGGATGACCGCGAGTGCGGGTGAGCGGTTCCCGGCGCAGCAGAGTTGGCAAGCACGCCGCTCTACAACGTCGCCATGCTCGTGAGCTTTTACACGAAGATGCGATACAAAGGACGCGAATACTCGCGGCTGGCCGACATCCCTGCCGACGAGCGCGTGCCGCTCGAGCGCGCCCTGCACCGCCTCTGCCCATCGGGCATGCCGATACCCTAGCTAAATAGCCGGATTCTCGTCAATGGCCGCGCTGTCACTGATCCGGTGGCGCTCTCCGCGGCGCAGCGAGATTACATCGACGGCCTGCTCAGTGGGATGTTCCCGATCGAGAATGCCGTCTGCGCTGCTGCCGTGCGCGAGCGCCGCAATTTCATCAGCGGCATTATCGGTCTGTCGTTCATCCTCAGCTGCGTACTCGGCGCAGCCGCTGTCCTCTGGATGCGCGGCTACTTCGGCTAGAATTCGCGGCAAGCGCCCTGTAGCCGCTTCCCTGCGGGAAGCGCCGGCCGTGATGGCACATGGACGCCGTTCGCGTCGCCCACAGGGCGACGGCTACATCGCCGGTACTTCGGCGACCGACCGGGCCGCTCTACAGTTCCTTCAGCAAATCCTTCCAGCGCGTCCAGGCATCTTCGCGCGCCTTCTTGTTCTCTGGGGAGCCGTCCGGCGCTTCGCCAGCGCGCATAAATCCGTGACCCGCACCTTTGTAGAAGACCGGCTCGAACTTTCTGCCGGCGTTCTTCATCAGCTCCTCGGCTTTTGGCACGCTGGCATTCACGCGCTCGTCATTCTCCGCGTAGAAGCCGTAAACAGGACAGTGCACGCTCGCGACTTGGGCCGGGTCGTTCAAAGCCGGTCCGTAGAATGAATATGCCGCCTTCAGCTTCGGGTTCATGCTTGCGTAACCGAACGTCCATCCGCCGCCCCAGCAGAACCCGGTCACAGCGAGCGTGCCATTGCCGGCCTGGATCGTTGACGCGTATTCGGAGGTGGCATCGAGGTCGGCGATGACCTGCTCTTTGGGCAATGCGCCGATCGCCTTCCTCGCGCCATCCACATCCGGGAACGTCTGCCCGCTAAGCATGTCCGGCGCGATCGCAATCACGCCCGCTTCGGCCAGCTGGTCGCACATTCCCCTCACCCAGTCCGTCAGGCCAAAGATCTCGTGAATGACGATGACGACCGGTGCCTTCTCCTTACGCTCGGGGAAGACCACGAACGCCTTCACCGTGCGCTCGCCAGACTTGAATTCCACCCAGTCGCCATGGCGCGGCGAGTTCTCGAGGCGCGGTTTCGCCCAGTCCTGCGCCGGCGCTTTGCCTGCGACGCCGCAGGCCAGCAGTGTGAGCACTAGCCGAAACGCTAGCGACTTCATCGCGTCAGCGGCATTGTGTCGGCGGCTCGTGCGTGATTGAACATCATGGCATCGAGACTCCATTTGCCCGAGCCGCGCGCGGCGATGTAGAGGAACACGAACGCATAGAGCACTGCCAGTTCGCCGCGGTTTACGATCGGGAAGAGCCCCTGCCCTGCGTGCGCCATGAAATACGCGACCGCCATCGTGCCGCTGCAGATGAATGCCGCGATCGTCGTGAAGAGTCCGAGCATCACGAGCGTGCCTCCGATCAGTTCGATGTAGCCGGAAACCATCGGCAGACCAGTCGCCGGGCCGCCGCGCGGGCTCAACATCCCGAAAACCTTTTGCAGTCCGTGGCACATGAAGAGAAATCCAGTCACGAAACGGAAGATCGAGTAGATCGGTTCGGAGAAGCGGCCGAGGAAGTTCATAGGGTCGACGCTGGCGGATTGAGCGTCCGTGGTCAAGCAGGTGTAGAGGCGGGTGTCCCCACCCGCAGAAATCGCGCGATGCCCTGCCGGTGAGGACGCCCGCCTCTACATCCACTTCGTGCGCGTGAGAACACGCGCCTCTACATTCGCACGGTGGAGGTGCATGTCGGCTGCTCGGGTTGGTTTTACTGGCACTGGCGCGGCATCTTCTATCCGGACACTCCACGCGCGGATCAATGGTTCGAGCACTACAAGGCGAACTTCACGACCGTGGAGCTGAACGCGCCGTTCTACAGCTGGCCGAAGATCGCGACAGCGAAAGGATGGCGCCGCAATGCGCCGGCGACGTTCCGGTATTCGGTGAAGGTGAACCGCCTGATCACGCACGAGAAGCGGATGGTTCACACGCGCATGCTCGTCGAGGAGTTCTACAAGTTCGCCGACATCCTCGGGCCGACGCTCGGATGCTTTCTGTTTCAATTCCCGCCGAGTTATCGCTACACAGCTTCTCGGTTGGCCAGCATCCTGCGCCAGCTCGAGCCGCAGTATCGAAATGCGGTGGAGTTTCGGCATCCGAGCTGGTGGCGTGATTCGGTCTACCGGCGGTTCGAAGAACGCGGACTTTCGTTTTGCACAGTGAGCGCGCCGCGATTACCGGACGACTTGATCAAGACGAGCGACGTGATCTATGCGCGGCTGCACGGTCGCAGTCGTTGGTATCGGCACGACTACTCGGATGATGAGCTCGCCGCCTGGGCAACGAAGATCCGCAACAGCGGCGCGCGAGAGGCGTGGATCTACTTCGACAACGACCGCGACGCGTTCGCGGTGAAGAATGCGCATGAGCTGATCCGGAGGCTGCGCGAGATGGGATTGGAGGTCGCATGACTCTGCGCCGCTGTAGCCGCTTGCCTGTGGCAAGCGCCGGGCGGTTCTCGACCTGGCGAACGTCGCCGCGTCGCCCACAAGGCGACGGCTACAGATGGGCGAGCGAATCGTCATCGCGGGCGGCGGCGCGGCCGGGTTCTTCGCCGCGATCGCCTGCGCCGAAGCTCAGCCGCGCAGCGAAGTGCGGATTTACGAAGCCGGATCGCACTTTCTGACGAAGGTCCGTATTTCGGGCGGTGGACGCTGCAACGTGACGCATACGCCCGCGGTCGAGCCGCGCGCATTCAGCACGCGTTACCCACGCGGCGAACGGGCCCTGATCGGCGCACTGAACCGCTTCTCTGCTGAAGACACTGTCGCCTGGTTCCAGCAGCGCGGCGTGCGCCTGAAGACGGAGGAAGATGGGCGCATGTTCCCGATTACCGATTCATCGGGAACAGTGATCGACTGCCTGATGTACGAGGCGAAGGCAGCCGGCGTCCGACCGCTTCCGCGCGCTGGTGTCGAACGCGCACGGCGCCTGGAAAGCGGCGGTTTCGAGCTCATGCTGAACGATGGCAGCACAACGACATGCGATCGCCTGCTTCTCGCCACCGGCGGTTCGCGCGCGCCAGTCGGTGCAGAAATCGCGCGGTCTCTTGGACACACGATCGAGCCACCGGTTCCGTCGCTGTTCTCGCTGCATGTCTCGACTGCCTGGTTGCGCGCGTTGCCCGGCGTGTCGGTTGCGGACGTTGAGCTTTTCGCCGCCCCGATGAAGCTGCGCGAGCGCGGCCCGGTGCTCGTCACACACAATGGGGTCAGCGGGCCGGCTGTGCTCCGGCTGTCGGCGTGGGGTGCGCGCCAATTGGCAGCCGTGGATTACAAGTTCAGTCTGCAGGTGAACTGGCTGCCACAGCTGAACCCCGCGGCGATCACGAATGAGCTGCAATCTCGGCGCTCGACTCAGCCGAAGCGACGAGTCGTGAGTTCACCGATTGCTCCCCTGCCGGCTCGTTTGTGGGAGCAAATCGTCACCGAGGCCGGCATTCCCGCCGAGACGATCTGGACGACGCTGTCGCGCGCTCACATCCTCTCGCTGGTGCAACTGCTGACGCGGACGCAACTAGCGGTGGACGGCAAATCGCTGAACAAAGATGAATTTGTCACCTGCGGCGGGATTAATCTGCGCGAAGTGAATTTCAAGACAATGGAAAGCCGGATTGTGCCGCATCTTTACTTCGCCGGTGAGTTGCTCGATATCGACGGCATTACCGGCGGCTTCAATTTCCAGGCTGCCTGGACCACTGGCTGGATCGCCGGCCGTGCGATGGCGGGTGCTGCAACAGACATGACGAAAACAACATGAACGCGCAGCTTTGGCTCCGCGCTGGTAGGGACAGCGCGCTGCGCTGTCCGACACGCGTGGTTGGCCGCTGTGCTTGCGCGCTGCCGATTACCTTAGTCACGCCGCTGGGACGCCATAGCGCGGCGCCCCTACCATCACGCGGGGACAATCG
>DATHXZ010000050.1:0-2180 GCA_035459405.1 Chthoniobacterales bacterium | reverse complement strand
GAATGCGGGCTCGCCGGCTTCCTGAACCCGCTCAGCTGAGCTCCCGGATGATTCGTTCTCGTATCGTGTCGCTGCCATACCGCTCCATCACCTCCGCAAACTCCGGGCTGCTAATGTCGATCTTCGCCGTTCGGATCAAATGTTTCACATCCTGCACGTCCGCGCCATGCGCCAGGCGATGGGGGCTCCGCAAGGCGTGCAATTTCATCGCGATGAGATGCAGCGCGGACGGAATCCTGAGGCTGAGACCGTCGCCCAAGTCGCAGGGCAAACTCCCTTGCTGGATCTTCGAAAACGTCTCTGCATCCGCCAGCATTAGGTCGAGCGGCAGCGCCCCGGCCGGATCGTCGACTAGCCGCGCACGGATGAAATTAGGCGTGCGATGAAAAACCGCGTAGCCATGCCGCTCGAAAAACGCGAGCCAGCCTTCCGCTTGGTGCTCCGGCACGAGCAGATCGACATCGAACGTCGTCCGGGAATACGCGTGCAGGTTCACCGCGTTCCCGCCGACAAGCACCGCATCGAGGCCCTCCTCCGCACCGCGAGCGGCGAGCACAATAGTATCGGGAGCGGCCATCGCGAGAGTACACACTGCGGCTTTGGCCGACGTATTCAAGGGATCGGCGGCCTCCTCGAGGCGACGCCAGTTCGAACCGCGCCCGAACCTGACTGCTTGAAGCCGTCAAGTTCAGCTCTGCCCGGGTCCGTCCCGTTCCTCGTCAGCGGCATGAAGCACGGCGGGGCCTTCGTGTGGCGCTCGCCCATGGCGGCGGAGATTTACGGATGCGGGAGGAGAGGTTCATAGTTGGTGTTCTGCATGGATGCTTCCAGCAACTGGTTTGGATTCAAAAAAAGCGCGTTGCGCTAATCGACGGCGAGCGCGTGCAGAGCTGGAATCGGAGACGCTGCCATGCCAAGCAGCGCGATTGTTAGGGCCATAAGCGAACTGGCGATCGCGGGATTTCGCGGAGGAGAAACGGGCGAGAAGCCGGCGACGCGCAAGCGTCTTCGCGATGCTTGCCGCATCGCTCGCTGCGAATGTTTGCGGCCGACGCCCTTGTCCCCGATGACGTTCGCCGTAGAGTCATCCGACAGCGTCCTACCGACGCGCCAGCAACATGCCTTTACTCGTTTGTCCCAACTGCCAATCCGGAATGCAGGAGATCAACCGCAACGACGTCCACATCGATGTTTGTACCAGCTGCCGCGGGGTGTGGCTCGATCGCGGCGAGATGGAGAAGCTCCTCGGCCGGGTGCGGCATGTCGAGGATGAGTGGCACCGCGAAACCGAGCGGGAGTATCGGCACTACGGGAAGCCGTACCACAAGAAGAAGAAGTTCGATATCTTCGACATCTTCGATTGAGCGTCACCGCGCACCGACGGTTCGCCTCCGCTATAGAGACCATCGGACCCGCGTTCGGACGTTTTAGCTGACCCGAGCCGGCCTAACCCCGCGCCGGCTCGCAGACGTTCTGTCGCATTCACCCGCTGCCCGGCTACTGCGCTGCTCGTACTTGCGATTGCGCGCCGTCGTGCCCGCAGGTGAGCAGCTCGTGCGCGCACCAGCAACGCGCGATTCAGCTGAGCAGGCGACGAGGCTAACTGCGTGCCGGTTGCGTGCGCATGGTGCTGCACGGAACGGTATGCAATTCGCACGATGGTGATCGCGTTTCACAAGCCGTTCGGCGTGCTGTCGCAGTTCACGCCCGACGGCTCGAAACACCGCACGCTCGCGAAGTTTGGCTTTCCGGAAGGTGTTTATCCCATCGGGCGACTGGATGCAGAAAGCGAAGGCCTGCTGCTGCTGAGCGATGAACCGGACCTGAATGTGCAGCTGCTTCACCCGCGCAACGCGCACACGCGCGTTTATTGGGCGCAGGTCGAGCGCATTCCCGATGCGACGGCGCTGCAGCAGCTTGCCGCGGGTGTGACCATCGGCGGACGGCGAACGCTGCCGTGCCGCGCGTTTTTGCTGAACCCGCAGCCGAATGTTCCGCCGCGTGATCCGCCGATTCGATTGCGCAAGAATGTGGCGGACGCGTGGATTGGGTTGGAGCTGATCGAAGGCAAAAATCATCAGGTGCGCAGGATGACTGCCGCAGTCGGGCACCCAACGTTGCGCTTGATCCGCGTGCAAATCGGCGGGTTGCACCTGGGCGATATGACTGCGGGCGAGACG
>DATHXZ010000049.1:0-6960 GCA_035459405.1 Chthoniobacterales bacterium | reverse complement strand
CGCGACGCGATCTGCATGTCTTTGAGCAAGAGCGGATAGCCCCACCGCAACACCGCTCCGAACAGCAGCACAACCACCGTCCCGGCGAGCAGCGCACCGAGCCAATAGCCAAGATTGCGGCGTTGAAACGGCGCGAACCCGATGACTACGCCGACGGCGAGCAACCCGTAGCTAATTTTCAGGAAGATCAGCAGAGCGACGCACGCTCCGGCGATCAGGCCGTCGACCCATTCGCTCCACTTCCAACTGATCGCCGGCGGCACAGCAATGATAATCGTTGCGACTCCGAAGAGTGCGTACGCCCAGCGGTTGTAGACCGCCGCGTAGCTCCACACCTCGCTCGGCAACCGGAGCTCATGCGGTGCGACCGCCGCCGCAATCAGCACGACTACGGCTGCAAACGCGACGATCGGATGCAGACGCGTGAATGCTGCGTAAAGCGCGAGCGGCAGCGCGACCGTGCCGACAATGCATGTGGCGGTCGGCAGCGCGTGGACCATCGAGCCGCTCAGATCGATCCCGAGCGCGACCAGGAGAAACGTGAGAGCTCCAAAAGGCGAATAGTAGTCGATGTGCGGCATGAACCCCCACTTCCATTTCCAGCCGCCCTCTAGCAGAACCATTAGATCGTGCCCGAACACGATCTGCGGCACCGCTCCGGTCCACCAAACGCACAGGATGAGGGCAGCGCACAACAAGGCGCACAGCACCGCGGCGGCGGTTGCGAAGCGCTGTGAAGCGTTCGTCATCCGGCGATTGTCGATTTCACCCATTGAATCGTCCGATCCACGCCTTCATCCTTGCGGACCCGCGGGCGCCATCCAATCAGCTGCGTCGCTTTGCGAATGTCTGCGACAAAAAGCTTCTGATCGTCCATTCGCCAGTCGAGCTTCTCGTATTTTAACTGGACGCCGAGCTTCCGCTCGAGCGCCTCGAATAGTTCCAGCAGGGACGAGCTGTTTTCCATGCCTCCGCCGATGTTGAATGCCTCACCGCGGGCGCGGCCGATGTTCTCGGCAGCAGCAAGATAACAGCGCACCGCATCGTCGACAAACAAGAGGTCGCGCACCTGCTTACCGTCGCCGGCGATCGTGAACGGCGGACGCGACGGATTCATCTGCGTCTCGACTGCCTGTTGCGAGAACCAACCCACCCACCCTTGATCGAAGGTCGCGAACTGGCGGCCGCCGTAGATGGTTGAGTGCCGGAACACAGCGGTGTTGAGGCCAAAACACCGCGCATAATCGAGCATGTATTGGTCGGCCGCGCCTTTCGAGCAGCCATACGGCGTGTGGAAATCGAGCGGTGCGCTTTCGTCGACGCCATTCGGCAAACCAGGCGCAGCATAGCGCAGGGTTTCTTCGCGCAGTTCCAACGTCGAAAGGTTGCCGTACACCTTGTTGCTCGAGGAGTAGATCACAGCCGCCGTCGGACAGTGCTGACGGACACTTTCGAGCAGGTTGATCGATCCGGTCACGTTCACGTCGTAGTCGCGGCGCGGGTCGTTCATCGAGGTCGTCATCGCGACCTGGCCGGCGAGATGAAAAACAACGTCAGGGCGGCTCGCTTTGATCAGGCGATCGACATCGTGAGCGTTGCGGATGTCGCCATGCTGGAACTCGCACGAGCCGAGCGAGCGGAGCCAGTCGAGATTCGCCGCCGTGCCATGCCGCGTCAGCGAATCAAAGACAACGACACTGTCGCCGCGCTGCAGCAGCGTCGCGGTGATGTTGCTGCCGACGAATCCGCAGCCGCCAGTTACGAGATATCTGCTCATTGCGCGAACGATTTGCCGGCGATTGCCTTCCGTTTCAATCGCTGCAGCCGCACGAGCGTGCCGAGATAGCCAATCGCAAACACCAACAGCTTACGCTTTGTCTTGCCGGCTTTGCGCTGTTCGAACACGAACGGCACCTCTTTCAGCCGGTATCCCGGCCGCGAAAAGAACAGCTTCACGAGGATCTCCTCGACGACGTCGAAGTTGTCGCATTCAAGCTGCAGTGCCCGCAGTTCGTCGCCGCGATACAGGCGGAAGCTGTTCGAAACGTCGGCGCACTTGAGACCCAGGACTGTGCGGAACACGACGTTTACGATCAGACTCATGAAAATGAGGATCGCGGGGTTATCGGTGTGCCCGCCCTTTACATAGCGCGAGGCGATCACCATGTCTGCACTCTCGCGGTGCCCCCACAGCTTCGGCAAGAACTCCGGGCTGTGCGATCCATCCGAATCCATCAAGACGACGAAGCGTCCACGCGCCGTTTGCTGCGCCGTGCGGATGGCATGCCCGTACAGCTCCCCGCCCGAACGCGGCTGGTAGATCGCGCCGTGACGTGCGCAGATGTCTGGCGTCGCGTCCCGCGGTTCCTCCGCATCGATCACCACGATCTCCGAGGGAACGCCAAGCTGCGCGAGCGCCCGCTGAAGCGCGGGCAATAACATGTCGAGATTGGCTGCCTCTTCGTACGCGGGCAGGACAACGCTGAGCTCAGGGACAGCGGCCACGTCAGATAGTGTGGCGAGGTTCGCGGAGCTTCAATTCTGGAAATGATTCGCAACCGAGCTGCCAGACCGCGTGCGCGAGGTTGTGCTTCGGCTTCCAATTCATCTGCTCACTCGCCCGATCGATATCGGCACCGAGGAACATCGGTTCGTAGCGCGCGTAATCGCGCGCGCCGAAGTTCAGCTCTACGTCGAGGCCGATCTCTTCGACCACGCGCTCGATCACGTTCCGCAGCGGCGTTCGGGCAGCGCTGCCAAGGTTGTAAATCCGCGGTTCGGACGGACCGTGCTCGCCGGATTCCATCGCCGCGGCAATGCCCGCCGCGATGTCGCGGGCGGAGCAGTGATCCCGCACCTGATCGCCAGGCGACAGGTCGACTGCTCCACGGGCGGCTGCCGCTCGCAGCAGTGTTGGAAACAGGCGGCCCCGATCATCCCACAAGCCGGTAAACGAAAACGGACGCAAGACCGTCAGGCCGACGCCAAACTCAGCCGCCGCGGACCGCACGAGCATGTCGGCGGCAGCTTTGCTGGCGCCGTACGGATGCCGCGTGTCGAGCGGATCGTCTTCGCGCAGCGGCCGGCCCTGGTCGCGATACGCCAGGCCCGTACTGATGAAGATGAGATGGCATTTCGGCAGCATCGACACGCACTGACAGAGGTTGATGCTTACATCCACGTTGAAGCGAATGAGGCTGAACCACCGTGTTCTCGGGAAGCTCATACCGGTGGCCGCCGAGTGCACCACGCACGTCGGCGCGAACGCCTCGATGACCCGGCTGAGGCTGAGCGGGTCATTGAAGTCGACACGGGCGAATTGCAGCCGCTCCTGCGGCGGTGGCTCGCGCGATGCATCACGCAGCAGCGCGAGAACGTGCACATCCTCGCGCTTCGCGACGAGGTCGAGAAAATTCCGGCCGAGCGCGCCTGATGCGCCGGTGAGAACGACGCGATGACCGTGCTCGTTCATTGCGCCAAGTGGGCGGTCCGCTGGATCGCGGTTTGGAGGTCGATCTGCTCGCGCAGACCGAGCTCCTGCGCTGCACGGTCGGTGCTCGGTACGTAGCGCGACGGAGGCTGACCAGCTACTGGCGCCTTCCCTATATGAATCTGCAGCCCCGGACCCAATGCTGCGCGCACGAGTTCGGCGAGTTCCGCGATGAACAGCGATCGCGACGAACCGACGTTGAACGGTCGCCCTGGCGCTGCTTTCACCAGCATTGTCCAAAGCCAGACCGCCAGGTCGGCAGCGTAGAGATACGAGCGAAACGGCGTCCCGTCGCCGCCGACGCGAATGGGACCACCGCGCAGCGCATCCCGAATGAAATTGCCGATCGCGAAGTGTGCATCGAGCGGCAAGAACGGCCCTACAAACGCGAAGCAGCGCGCAAGGACCGGCTCGATCCCATGCTGCTTCTGAAAGCAGACGCACAGCAGCTCGGCCAGCCGCTTTCCCTCGCCGTACGCGGACCCGACGTTCGTCTGGTCAGGCCCGCCGACGTAATCCTCCGGCACGTGCGTTACATCGGGCGGCTGCGAGCCGTAGACCGCGCCGGAGCTTGTCAAGAGGAAGCGCCTCGCTTCGGTGGCGAGGGCAAACTCAAGCGCAGCGCGCGTGCCTTGCACGATTGTGTCGATCATCAGCAGCGGGTTCTCGGCGTTCAACTTCGCCGATGCTCCAGTCGCGGCGTGGATCACGAAGCCGAAGCGCTCCGGTGCTTGTTTACCGAGCGCGCTGCGCACGTCATCGGCATCGAAAGACTGCACGTCGCCCCGTACGAACATGATGCCGGCGTCAGACCCGAGATGCCGCGCGCCTACTTGGAAGCGCCCGGGATTGCGGCTCAGCACAACCACCCGCGCGTCCAGTGCGAGCGCCGCATTCGCATGCGCGAAGCTTTCCAGCAGCCAACGGCCGAAGAAGCCGGTGCCGCCGGTGATGAAGATGTTCTGCCCGCGGAGCGCTTCCCAGACGCTGCCGTCGGTATGCGCGAGAATGTGCGCGAGGTCGTCTGCCAGCGGGTTTGTCGCGGAGGGAGCCGCAGCCATCATGCGCGGCGGCAGAATGTGGTGATCGTCTCGACCATGTAGTCGAGCATCGCGCGCGTGAGGCCCGGATACACGCCGATGAAGATCGCTTCGTTCATGATGCGATCGGCGCCGTGCAGTTCACCGACCACGCGCATCGCGTTCGGGTTGTCCTTCTTCAGCTGCACGAACGCTGGTTGTCGGACGAGGTTGCCGCCGAACAGCATTCGGTTGCCGATCTTTGCGCGATCGAGCTCCTTCGCCAATTCGAGTCTTGTGAACGGCGCCGTCGGACGCACGAGGATCATGAAGCCAAACCAGCTGCAATCTGTGCGGCAACCGGTGTCGTCCCAGGTGAATCCTTCCCGCGTCCACCCGGTGGCGTGCGTCGGCAGAGAGAACTCGAAGAACTCCTCCAGCGGCGCCAATCCGCGGCGCAGGTGCTCCCAGTTGTTCTTCCGCGCTTCGACAAAGTCCGGCAGCTTGTCGAGCTGCTTGAGGCCGATCGCCGCCTGCGGGTCGAGCGGCTTCAGGTTATAGCCGAGGTGGCTGTAAATGTATTTGTGATCGTAGCCTTTCGGCAGATCGCCAAGTTGCCACCCAAAGCGCTTGTTGCAGGTGTTGTCCTTGCCGCTCGGGCACCAGCAATCCCGACCCCAGTCGCGGAAACTCTCCACCAGCACCTTCAACTGCATTTTGCTCACGATGTTGATCGCGCCGCCTTCTCCGAGCGTGAGGTGGTGCGGAGGGTAGAATGACTGGGTCGACAGATCGCCCCACGTGCCGGTGTACTTCGTGACCGTTTCGCCGGACGGAAGCCTGCGCGTGTAGGTGCAACCGAGCGCGTCGCAGTTGTCCTCCACGAGCCACAGGTTGTACTTCGCACAGAAATCGAGGGTCGCCTGGAGGTCGAACGGATTCCCGAGCGTGTGCGCGCACATTACCGCCTTCGTCTTTCCCGGCGTATAGGCTTCCTCCAGCATGCGAACCTCCGGATTGCCGGTAATCGGATCGTTGTCGATGAACACCGGCACCGCACCGTTCTGGATCATCGGCGCGACCGTGGTCGGGAATCCCGCCGCTGCAGTGATCACCTCATCGCCGGGGCGGATGCGGCGTTCATCCGGCAGCTTGTGGCTGGTCAGGGCGCTGAACGCGACGAGGTTCGCCGACGAGCCGGAGTTCACGAGGATTGATTTCTTGGTGCCGAGGAACTTCGCCAGCCGATCCTCAAATTCCTCGCCCTCTTTCCCAAGCGTGAGCCAGAAATCGAGCATGCTTGAAACGCCGGCTTCGACTTCGTCTTCCGTGAACACCCGCCCGGCGTATGGCACGACCGTCTGGCCAGGCGTGAACGGGCTTCCGCCGTCGCTGCCGTACCCGGGACGCTGCGCCTTGTGCATCTGCCGCGAATACTCGCGCGTCAGGCGCAGGATTTCGCGTTTGATCTGCTCAGGTGTTGTCACGATTTCGTCCACGGTAGCGCCATGTCCGAGGCGTCGCACTCGTACGCTTCGATCTGCGCCTGCGTCAACCGCAGCAGCTCAGCGCGACGGTCAGCGCCGACATGATTCGCGGAGCGATACCACGCGGCGGTCTTCTCAAGCGTCTTCGCGAATGGCCAGACCGGTGACCAGCCGAGCAGGTGGAAGGCCTTGTCCGTCGCAAGATTTAGCAAAGCCGCTTCGTGCACCGCGTTCGGGTCTGAGTGATCGACCCATTCGCCGGGCCCGTGCTTCAGGAGCTCCTGCACGAGATCCGCGACGGTGCGGTTCGACGCGAGCGCCGGGCCGAAGTTGAACGGCGAGCAGAGCGACGATTCGTTTGCATCGGAGGCGATGCGCGCCGCGAGGCAGAGGTAACCGCTCAACGGCTCGAGCACGTGCTGCCACGGCCGTGTGGAGCGCTTGTTGCGCACCGGGATCGCTTCGCCGCGCTGCAACGCGCGGATGCAATCCGGCACGATACGGTCGAGCGCCCAGTCGCCGCCGCCGATCACGTTGCCGGCGCGTGCGCTCGCGATTTTCACCGGATGCGAGCCAAAGAACGAGCGCCGATATGCTGCGATCGCGATTTCCGCCGCGGCTTTGCTCGAGCTGTATGGATCGTAGCCGCCGAGCGGATCTTCTTCGCGGTAGGAGTGCACCCACTCGCGGTTCTCGTAGCACTTGTCGGTCGTGACGAACACGGCTGTGCATCGCCGGTCGAGTCGGCGCAGCGAGTCGAGGACGTGGACCGTTCCCATGACGTTCGCCGCGTATGTCTCGACCGGCTCACCGTATGACAGACGCACGAGCGGTTGCGCAGCGAGGTGAAAGACGAAGTCTGGCTCGGCGGCGCGGAGCGAGCGCTCCACAGCAGCCGGATCGCGGATGTCGCCGATCTCGTGCTGGAGCTCGGACGCGAGGCCGATTTGCTCGAACAGGCTCG
>DATHXZ010000048.1:0-5673 GCA_035459405.1 Chthoniobacterales bacterium | reverse complement strand
GGTGTGCGCCAGGCGGAATTCCGCGCTGCCGACCGAGCGGATGAGCGATGCGACCGCACCGAGCCGAGCCGCCGCGCTGGGCGCGTTACTGCGATAGACAACTGCCTGGCCATACGCGTCGCCGGAACGCCCCTGGGCAGCCATCGCCTTGTCGAAACGATTCGTAAAGAGCACGATCTTGCCCGCGACCTTCTCCCGGCCTAACGACTGCAATTCATCGAAGCTGTTGACCACAACCAGATCGGCCGTAATACCCTCCGGCGGCGTGGCAACACTGCCGCCGAGCGCGGTGAGCACGATCTTCTGCGTCGTATCCGCAGCCTGGCCAGGCCATTGCACCAGCGCTGCCGTCTCCTCCCCGCGCACCCAATGCGGCACCATCACCTTCTGAAGCCGAACATCGAGGCCGAGCTTCTTCAGTTCGCTCGCGACGTATTCCTCTGCCTTGCGACTTTGTGCGGATCCGCTCAAGCGCGGCCCGATGTTGTTCGACAGGTGTGCCGTCTGTCGCCACGCGTAGTCGCTGTTCAGCGCTGCGTCTCGAAGGCGTTTCAGATCCGCGATCGTCGCAGCTGAAAACGCATTCGGAGCCGGCGATGGAGTTGGCGTGCTCTGCTGGGCGACGAGCGCGGGAGCGAACGTTGCGAGGCTGATTATGAACAGCGCTCGAGCGAACGCCATCGGGTAAATCGAAACGGGCATCGGCGAAGCTCGCCGAGACTATACGCTTCGTAAACGGCTCTTCAGCCGCGCTACTTCACCTGGTTGACGCGGATGTTTCCGCCGCCGGCAATGTACATCCGGTGGCCAGCGAAGCCGGCTTTGACGATGATGACCGGCGGTGAATCGATCGCCGGATAGTTGCGGCTAACCTGCTGCGTGTGCGCCCAAACCTGCCCGTTCGCCAGAGCGAACCTGCTCCGGCCCGTGTAGCCGCTGAACGTGCCGACGATATTGCTCTGGATGATCTCCGGCTCCTGAACTTTCTGTTCCTTCACCGCCTGATCGACCGCGGCGGTCGCGGCCTGCTGACTGGCATTCGAGACATAGCCGCGGATGAATCGATCGAGTTGAGCGCGTTCTTCGGGTGAAAGTTTGCTCAGCCCGGCACGCTCGAAAGCCTCGGGAGACATCGCTTTTTGCACACCGGGGAACTCCTGTGATTGTTGGGCGTGCGTGAATCCGGCACTAACGAGGAGAAGGAGAGCAACGATGCGGAGCTGTTTCATGGGTGAGGCGGTACTCCAGCCAGCGCGGCTGCGGAAGTCAAAAGCAAAAGATGGTAGGGACGCCGCGCCGCGGCGTCCGAGCGACTTGGAACGCGCCGAGGACGGGCAAGAACGCAAAGCATGGATAACGCGCGTCGGACAGCGCAGCGCGCTGTCCCTACCGGAGCTCGTCGTTTGTCTCGGCGAATGCGTTCACCGCAAACTAAAGATCTTCACGCGAATGCGCAGCCGAGACCTGCGTGCGAACGCGGGCGGTTCCATGCGGGACGACAGGATAGAAGAAGCCGATGACGTAGACGCCTTTCTCGAGCATCCGCGCCGCGAAACGCTGCGATCTCGCGGCGTCACCGAGCATGATCGGCACGATCGGGTGCGTGCCGGGTTTGATCGTCAGACCACGTTCCGTGAGTGCGGCGCGGAAGAACTTGGTGTTCTTTTCCAGCTTGTCGCGCAGCTCCGTCGATTGCATGAGCAATTCGAGGCCTTTCAGCGTGGCTGCAACGATCGGCGGCGCAACGCTGTTCGAGAACAGGTACGGACGGGACCGCTGACGGAGCAGCTCGACGATGTGCTTGCGCGCGCTGGTGAATCCGCCACTCGCGCCGCCGAGTGCCTTCCCGAGCGTGCCGGTGATGATGTCGATCTTGCCAACCACGTCGCGATACTCGTGCGTGCCGCGCCCGGTCTTCCCGAGGAAGCCTGTGGCATGTGCATCATCGATCATCGTGAGCGCGTCGTATTTATGCGCGAGCTCCACGATTGTTTTGAGATCGGCAATCGTCCCATCCATCGAGAAGCAGCCATCAGTCGCGATCAATCGCACACGTGCGTTGCTCGCTTCCTTCAGCTTGGCCTCGAGATCGACCATGTCGTTGTGCTTGTAGCGCGCGCGCTGCGCTTTGCAGAGGCGGATACCGTCGATGATGCTCGCGTGGTTCAGCTCGTCGCTGATCACAGCGTCTTCGGGCCCGAGCAGCGTCTCGAAGAGCCCGCCGTTCGCGTCGAACGCGGAGGGGTAAAGGATGGTGTCTTCCGTGCCGAGGAAGTTCGTAAGCGCAGCTTCCAGTTCCTTGTGGATGTCCTGCGTGCCGCAGATAAACCGCACGCTGGCCATGCCAAAGCCGTGTGTGTCGAGCGCTTCCTTCGCTGCCGCGATGAGTGCCGGATGATCCGCGAGCCCGAGATAGTTGTTTGCGCAGAAATTCAGCACCTCGCGGCCTTCGGCGACTTTGATATGCGCATGCTGCGGGGTGGTGATAATGCGCTCCGTCTTGTAGAGACCCTGCGCGCGGATGTCGTCGAGCGTCTGCGTTAGCTGCTGATCGTAGGCTGCGAGCATCGCGCAGTTTCCGATAGAGTGGCGCGACATGCAAAAGTGTCGGGATTGTGAAAAACAGGGTTGCAGGACGTTGTGAATAACTGTTAATAACTTTCGCGATTACGTTGAGAGCACCATCACTCCACCACGTTGCCGTCACCGCGCTTGGCGCGGCTGCTACCTGCCTTCTCACCTCTTGCGGCACGCCGCGCACAGCCAGTCGGCCTCTGCCCGCGTACGAGCCGCCAATGGCGCGATCCGATTTTCAGAACGTGCGGACTACCGCGTATACCCACAGCGAGTCGGATCACGTGCAATACGGCGCGCGTAACGCCCTCGGCGGACGCCTCTACGCCGCATCGCGTCCGTTCCAAAGCGCAGCCTATGCGGCGCGTGCGCTTCCGGTTAACTCCGGCGCGTCGCTCGCGTATCCCAGCCGCTCGCTGGAATCGTATCTGGCGCCTCAGAAGCGGACCGTCACGAAGTGGGTCAAAGGCAAGCGCGGCAGGAAAAAGAAAGTCGTCGTCACGGAATATGTCCGGCCGACAATCGGCAGCGCTGCGGCTGACTGGTCGCGGTGGCCGGTGGGCACCACGTTTCGTCTCCTCTCGACCGGCCAGATCTATAAGGTGGATGACTACGGCTGGGCACTTGCCGGACGGAACACGATCGATCTTTACATGCCGAGCCGCGAGGCGATGAACACGTGGGGTGTTCGCCACGAACCGATGCAGATCCTGCGCTGGGGCGACCCCGATACCAGCCGCCAGATCCTCGGCGGCCGGCAAGGCTACAAGCATTGTCGCCGCATGCTGCTGTCGCTCGATGGCCAACACGAAGCCGCAGCGGCTTTGCGTTGACCCGCAAGTTCCGAAGGGGCTGAATCTGAGGCACGCGGGCGGCGTTCGCTTACGCGCCGCGTTCAGCGGAAGCGGGCTCGAACGTCAGCGAGTCAGGCCGCGGTCGCCCAGTCGACCACGATCTTGCCCGACTGGCCGGACTTCATCAGTTCGATGCCTTCGATGATGTCCGTGTAGTTGAACTGGTGCGTGATGACCGGCGTGATATCGAGGCCGCTTTGCAGCAAAGCTGTCATCTTGTACCAGGTCTCGAACATCTCGCGCCCGTAGATTCCTTTGATCGTCAGGCCACGGAAGACGACAAGATTCCAATCGATCGCCGCGCTGCCCGGCATGATGCCCAGCATCGCGATGCGGCCGCCGTTCACCATCACGTCGAGCATGTCGGTGAACGCGCGTGGATTGCCGGACATCTCCAGGCCGACATCGAACCCTTCCTTCATCCCAAGATCGTGCATCGCGTCCTGGAGCTTTGTTTCGCGCACGTCGATCGCGAGCGTCGCGCCCATCTTCCGCGCGATGTCGAGGCGGTAGGGATTCACATCGGTGATAACGACTTTCCGCGCGCCCGCCATCTTCGCGATGGGCACTGCCATGCAGCCAATCGGACCGGCGCCGGTGATCAGCACATCCTCGCCCACAAGGTCGAACGACAAGGCGGTGTGCACGGCGTTGCCGAGCGGGTCGGAGCACGAGATGACGTCGAGCGGGATGTTCGGATCGCAGCGCCAGATGTTCGTCGAAGGAACCGAGACAAATTCCGCGAAGCCACCCGGCCGGTTGACGCCGATGCCCTTCGTGTTCGGGCAAAGATGGCGCCGCCCGGCGAGGCAGTTGCGGCAATGATTGCAAACGATGTGGCCTTCGGTGGTCACCAACTCGCCCGGCTGGAACTCCGTCACCGCGCTGCCGACATCCGCCACGATGCCGACGAACTCGTGGCCGATGACCATCGGCACCGGGATCGTTTTCTGCGCCCACGCGTCCCAGTTGTAGATGTGAACGTCGGTCCCGCAGATTGATGCTTTGTGGACGCGAATCAGGACGTCGTTGGGCCCGATCTCCGGGATCGGCACTTCCTGTAATTCCAAGCCCGGTTCGCTGCGGGTCTTGACCACCGCTGGCATCGTCTTGCTCATGAGGATTGAGCGTAAACGGGAGTAACGTCCACGCCAAGGCGTCGTGTAGCGGTGCTTGTGTCAAGCACCGACACGCATGCAACCACGCCGCGACTCAGGCGCTTGACACAAGCGCCTCTACACATGCTTGCGTTTGAGCTGCTCCTTTCCGATGGTGGTCGCCCATGTCCGTCACGGTTGATCGTGCCAGTCCGAAGCCGATCACCAAGAAGCTGACGTTCCTTCTGCGGTTCGCGAGCACGATCGCGCTCTGGTCGGTCGCGCTGCTCATCATTTTCTCGGGCTACGAGATCGCGTTCTTCTGCCTGATCGCCTCGTTCGGGCTGCTGACGCTGTGGGAGTTCTACGGAATGCTCGATGCCAAGGGGCTCCCGAACTTCAAGATCACCGCCATGGTCTGCGGCGCGATCATGCTCAGCGGCAGCTTCTACTACTTCTCGAAAGTAGGCGTCGCGCAGTCGTACGACTTCGAGATGGCGGTGCTGCTCGGCTTTCTGCTCACCGTCTTCACGCGGCAGATGTTCGAGAGTCTGCGGGAGGACAAGCCGCTGCGCACGATGGCCTACACGCTGTTTGGCCTGCTTTACGTCCTCTGGCTCTACAACTTCATCACCAAAATCGTCTATGTCGTGCCGCGGTCGCCGACGGGCGCTCTGACCGGCCAGTTCTACGTGCTGTATCTGATCGCGGTCACGAAGTTTAGCGACATGGGCGCGTATCTCACCGGCAGCCTCATCGGGAAGCACAAGTTAATCCCGCACATCAGCCCGAAGAAGACGTGGGAAGGCCTCGCAGGAGCGCTCGCCTTCTCCTCCCTCGCGAGTCTCGGTTTGCTCTGGCTCATGCCGGCGCAGTTGTCGGTGCTTAACGCCACGCACGCGACCGTGCTCGGGTTGTCGTTAGGCTTCGCGGCGGTGATCGGCGATCTCGCCGAGTCGCTCATCAAGCGCAGCACCGGCGTGAAGGATTCCGGCAATCTTCTGCCCGGAATCGGCGGCGCACTCGATCTTGTCGACAGCCTGCTCTTCACCGCGCCGCTGCTGTTCTTCTACCTGCGGCTCGTCGTGCTCGCGCCATAACCGGCGCGCCGCTGCACGGCCCGATTCATGCATCGCAAGCGCGTTATC
>DATHXZ010000047.1:0-1746 GCA_035459405.1 Chthoniobacterales bacterium | reverse complement strand
CGCTCTCCGGCGCGGTCTGGCTCGCGGATGCTGCCACAGCCGAGACGCCAAGCGCCCTGGCGGTCGCGGCGTCGAGTTGGCCGGTGATTTGCAGGCCGTTGCGAATCTGGTATCGCGAGATCGCGGCCGAGGTATCCGCGTCGAGACTGCCAGTTGGCTCGTTAAAGTAGAACCCTTCGCTTTTCAGCCGCGCTTGCGCCGCGCGGACGCTTTCATCAGCCGACACAGTCGCGACGCTGCCGAGCGTGGCGACGATCAGAACCAGGAGGAATGCCTTCATTACTCTCGCAATCGGATTTCAGAGCGATCGCACGCGGCAGCTGCGCAGGTTTCCGCCAATCGAACCTCCGGAAGGCCAGCACGCAACGCGTGCGCGAATTACGACAACGCATGAGCACCGCGAAAGGCACGCGACAGCCGGCGCCGGAGGTCTGCCCAATCTGCGGCGAAGACGTGCCGCCGCGCTCACTCGCCTGCCCCGAGTGTGGGGCGGATCACAACTCCGGCTGGCGGGAAGATGGGGCCAGCTACGATGGCACCGGGCTGAGCGACGACTCGTTCGATTACGAAGAGTTCGTGCGGGAGGAGTTCGGCGGGAGCGCCAAGCCGAAAGGCATCAGCACCGTCTGGTGGGTGACGGCGATCGTGCTGGTCGTCGCGCTGGCCGCTCTGTGGCTTTACTCCTGACGCGCAGCAGGGCGCGCCGAAGTTGCTCGCGATTCAATAAAAAAGCGGATTGCAGCTGAGCGAACCCAGCTGCAATCCGCGAATCTTGTTTCGCTTGGAAGCGCCTTATCGGTCGCCGCCCGGGGATGGAGAGGGCGAAGCCGATGTGCGCATATCGCCTGCGGCCGGTCCGCCCGCCTCTGGGCCACCCGTGGCGGTACCCTTCTTCGCCTTTGACTCAGTGCGCATTTGTTTCTTGGTTTTGGTTGCGCCTGAGCCGGTGCCGCTGCCGGTACCACCCGATTTCATGGCGGTGGAGGCCATTTGCGAGTCGCTTCCGGAGGTGGTGGTCGCTGTTTCGTTGGTGTTCGTGCAGGACGCGACGAACGCCAGACCAGCGATCGCAACAATGCATGTGAGGAGGGATTTTTTCATAGGTTGTAGTGTTTCGGTGAGCAGCAGAGACCCTGCTGTCCAGTGTAAGATCGCTCTTCAGCTAACGAGCGGTCGCACGAACTCCCACGCCTCTGCCGTCGGCCTACTCAGCGCGCAGCGCGACAATCGGGTTCACCCGCGTTGCCCGTCGCGCCGGCACGAAACACGACAACGCAGCGACAGCGGTAAGTAGCGCCGTCACCGCGATGTAAATCGTCGGGTCGAGCGTGTTGACCTTGAAGAGGAAGTTCTGCAGCGCCTGCCGACCTGCCACGCCCAAGAGCAGCACCGCCGCACCGATGCCGAGCGTGAGGCCGATTGTGAGCTGCACCGCCCCCTGCCGCATCACCTGTCTGAGGATGCGAGCTGCATCTGCCCCCAAGGCCATTCGAATGCCAAACTCCTGCGTCCGCTGGTTCAGCTGAAGCTCATCACCCCGTATAAGCCGACCGCCGCCAGTACCGCCGCAGCGATTCCGAAGATGGTGAACAGGGTCGCGACCAGGCGATTATTGCCGAGCATCGCATCGTGCAGCCGTGCTGGTGTGCCGCCGAAATACACCGGTAGATTCGGGTCGAGTTGCGCCACCGCGCGGTCAAGCGCCGGCCCGAGTGTCTCCGCACGTTGCCCCGGCTGCGGGCGAAC
>DATHXZ010000046.1:0-1513 GCA_035459405.1 Chthoniobacterales bacterium | reverse complement strand
GCATCTCGCCGCCAACCCGCGGCCGCTGCGGACCAGCGACGGTGACAAGTTGCGACGCGTTAACGACCGCTACCGTTTTCAATTCGGCGCGGGGCACGATCAGTCGCGTGGCTTCGGTTCGACAGGGATGTCGATGTCGTGTTTGCGGGCAAATTCGATCGCTCGCGAGTAGCCGGCATCCGCGTGGCGGAGAACGCCCATGCCGGGATCGCTCGTGAGCACGCGCTCAAGCCGGCGCCGTGAGTTGTCGGTCCCGTCCGCCACAACAACCATCCCGGCGTGCTGCGAGTAGCCGATACCTACTCCGCCGCCATTGTGAATGGAAACCCACGATGCGCCCGCAGCCGTGTTCACGAGCGCGTTGAGCAGCGCCCAATCGGAGATCGCGTCGCTGCCGTCGAGCATGCCTTCCGTTTCGCGATACGGCGACGCAACCGAGCCGGTGTCGAGGTGATCGCGGCCGATCACGATCGGGGCCTTCACCTCGCCGCGCTTCACGAGATCGTTCATACCCAGCCCGAACTCCGCGCGTTCGCCATACCCCAGCCAGCAGATCCGCGCCGGGAGTCCTTGGAAGTGGATGCGCTCCTGCGCCAGCTTCATCCAACGCGAGAGGATTTTGTTCTCCGGGAACATCTCAAGCGCGAGCTGGTCGGTCCGCGCTATGTCAGCCGGATCGCCGCTCAACGCGACCCAGCGGAACGGCCCTTTGCCCTCGCAAAACAGCGGCCGGATGTACTCCGGCACGAACCCCGGGATATCGAACGCGTTCTCCACACCGGCCTTTCGCGCCTGCGTCCGGATGTTGTTGCCATAGTCGAAGGTGACCGCACCCTTCTTCTGCAACGCGAGCATCGCCTCCACGTGCGTCGCCATCGATTGCATCGAGCGCTCCGTGTACTCGTCCGGATTGCTCGCGCGAAGCTCGATAGCATCATCCAAGCTCATGCCGTGTGGCACGTAACCATTCAGCGCATCGTGCGCGCTTGTCTGGTCGGTGAGAACGTCAGGAACGAGGTCGCGCCGCACCATTTCCGGGAAAACGTCCGCGCAATTCCCGACGAGCCCGAAGGAAAGTGCGCGCTTCTCAGCTCGTGCGGCATCGATCCTTTGCATCGCTTCGTCGAGAGACCACGCGATCTCGTCGCAGTAGCCACTCTTCAGGCGTTTCTCGATCCGCCTGGGATCAACATCCACGCCAAGGAACACCGCACCGTTCATCGTCGCAGCAAGGGGCTGCGCGCCACCCATTCCGCCCATCCCGCCGGAAACCACGAACTTCCCTTCCAGCGATCCCTTGAAGTGCCGCACGGCCGCCGCGCCAAACGTCTCGTACGTCCCCTGCACAATTCCCTGGCTGCCGATGTAGATCCAGGAGCCAGCGGTCATCTGGCCATACATCGTGAGGCCCATTCGCTCGAGGCGGTTGAACTCCGAGTAGTTCGACCACTGGCCCACAAGATTGGAGTTCGCGATCAGCACGCGCGGCGCTTCATCGTGCGTGCGGAACTTG
>DATHXZ010000045.1:0-1662 GCA_035459405.1 Chthoniobacterales bacterium | reverse complement strand
AGCGCGTCTTCGGCGAGAACTTCCACATCAAGCTCAAGTATGTCGACGCATCGGAGCGTTTCCTGACGAAACTGCGAGGCGTTACCGATCCCGAGCAGAAGAGAAAGATCATCGGCAACGAGTTCATCGACGTCTTCCAGCACGCGACCGAGGAGCTGCTCGCGGAGGATCAGGCGAACGGAACGCATGGACACAGCTATCGCTTCCTTGCGCAGGGCACGTTGTATCCTGATGTGATCGAGAGCGTCGCAATCGGCGGCAATCCGGCGCACGTGATCAAGAGCCATCACAACGTCGGCGGCCTTCCTGAAAAGATGCACTTCGAGCTTGTGGAGCCGGTGCGTCAGTTGTTCAAAGACGAAGTGCGGCAAGCGGGCTTGCAGCTCGGACTGCCCAAGGAAGTGGTGCATCGCCAGCCGTTCCCCGGGCCGGGTCTGGCCGTGCGCATCCTCGGCGAAGTCACGCCGGAGTATCTCCACATTCTTCGCGAAGCCGACACAATCGTGACCAGCGAGATGGAAGCGTCGGACTGGTATTACCGTGTCTGGCAGTCATTCGCCGTGCTCTTGCCGATCCGCTCCGTCGGTGTGATGGGCGATCAGCGGACCTACGAGAACACCATCGCCATCCGCATCGTCGAGAGCCAGGACGGCATGACGGCTGATTGGGTGCGCCTGCCGTACGAGCTGCTCGCGCGAATTTCATCGCGCATCATCAACGAGGTGAAAGGCGTCAACCGCGTCTGCTACGACATCTCGAGCAAGCCGCCGAGCACGATCGAGTGGGAGTAGAACTCATCGACAGCTTTCCGGTTTTACGGTAATCTGATCGATCGATGGCCCGCACCACTCTCTCTCCGAAGTTCCAAGTCGTCATTCCGAAGGAAGTCCGCGAAGCGATGAAGCTCAAGCCCGGTGCAGCTTTCGAAGTGATCCGGCACAGCGGAAGCATTGAACTTTTGCCAGTGGCTTCCGCCAAGCAGATGCGGGGCTTTGTGCGCGGGATCGACACGACAGTTCCGCGTGAACAAGACCGAGTGTGAATCTCGTGGATTCATCGGCGTGGCTTGAATACTTCGCCGACGGGCCGAACGCTGCCTTCTTCGCGGCACCGGTCGAGAAAGGCCGAGAGCTCCTCGTGCCCACGATCGTGATTTTCGAAGTCTACAAGCGTTTACAAGTGCAACGGGACGAAAGGACCGCAGCTCGCGGCGTGGCGATGCTTCGCCAGGGCCGAGTGATGACCTTAACAACAGAACTCGCGATTGCCGCGGCTGCCGTGAGCACAACGACACGGTTACCGATGGCGGACAGTATCATTCTCGCCACTGCTCGCGCAGAGAACGCAGTCATCTGGACTCAGGATAGTGACTTTGCGGATTTCGAGCGCGTGCAGTTCCGTGCTCATCGCAAAGCATGACTGTCGATTGCGTGCGCGAAGAGAGACGCCCCAGCGCCGCGCCCCAGCAAACGTCTCAAGCGCTGCTGGCGACAGCATAACGCGCGATGAGCGCCGAGCAGATTCGCGTCGAGCGAAACAATCGCGGCGAAGAGCAATGGGACCTCTGGGGTCCGTATGTCAGCGAACGCGCGTGGGGAACGGTGCGCGAGGATTACAGCGCGGACGGCGATGCGTGGAATTACTTCCCGCACGATCACGCTC
>DATHXZ010000044.1:0-1696 GCA_035459405.1 Chthoniobacterales bacterium | reverse complement strand
GCCCGCGTGGATCGATCCCTCGGCGAGCACGGTCGCGTAAACGCCAGCAGTGCCGCCGTGCGCGACAGCGACTTGCTTGAGCAGCGCCGGCGTTTTGGCCGCGGTCTCCGGGTCGAGCGTGATCATCATGCAGCGCGGATCCCGTTCGATGACCGACAGCACCACCTCGCGTCCTACACGAAGCGAGCGGCCGACGAATTTATTCTCCGCGAACCCAGCCGATTCAGGCAGGTCGAGGTAGATGTTCGCGCGAAACTGTCGCTCGTCAGTCGGGGCGGCGATTTCGTCAGCGAGTGCGCGCACGGTTTGCAAGCTGATGACGGAAACCGGCTGAGCATCCGTCAGCGCCTGCTCGGAGTGCATCAGCGTGAGTTGGTGCTTCGCGTCCGCGCCAGCGCGCAGCCTGGAGATGAGCAGCGGGTCATCGATGGCCAGCGTGTCGCCATCCGGTGTCTCGACGTCGACTGCGGTATCGACAGCGCGGTATCGCGGCCGATAAAGCAACATCTGGCGCTGCTCGCGCGCAGTGAAATAGGGGAATTCTTTCGGGGCTGCCGAACTCCGAAAAGCCAACAGGCGATCGCCACGAACGCCTGTCCGGCCGACAAAAAGATCGCTGAGCTCTTCGCCTCGCATGCTTTTGACCGGATATCGCCAGAGGCTCGCGACCGTTCCGACGTTGGTCATGGCAGGAGCACAGGAGAGGCCCATTCCAAATGCCGGCGGCCTAGCGACTGCTCCGGCTTAGCGCTCTTGCTTGTAAATCTTTCCAGCACGCATCACGAAGCGTACCTTCTTCAGGATGGTGACGTCGGCCAGCGGGTCGCCTTGCACAGCGATCAGATCCGCGCTCTTGCCCGGCTCGAGCGAGCCGACTTGATCGGCGATCCCGAGCAGGTCGGCGGCGTTCGTTGTCGCAGCCTGGATCGCCGTCGCTGGTGTCATCCCGTGTTTCACCATCAGCTCGAATTCATCGGCGTTTCGACCGTGCTTCGAGACGCCCGCATCCGTGCCGAACGCGATCTTGACCCCGGCGGGAACCGCTTTCCGCAGGGCTTCCCCGGTGATGCTGATGCGCCAATCGATCTTCTTGCGAACCTCCGGCGTGTAGGCATCGGGGTTCGCGGCGATACGCTCGAGGTAGCCGTTCACCGTCGATAGCGTTGGCACGTAGTAGGCCTTCGAGGCGCGGAAAGCCTTGAGCGTTTCCTCATCGAGTAACGTGCCGTGTTCGATCGAATCGGCCCCCGCCCGCAACGCCATCGTGATGCCGTCCGCGCCGTGCGCGTGCACCGCCACCTTCTTGCCGTACAAATGCGCCGTCTCGACGATTGCCTTCACCTCATCATCGAACATCTGCGCGCCGAGCCCGAGGCCGATACGGCTGTTCACGCCAGCAGTGGTCGCGATCTTGATCAAATCGACGCCACGGCTGATTTGCCGGCGCACGGCGCGGCGGCAATCATCCGCGCCATCACACGTCGTGCGGTTCGCTTCCAGCACCGGATGAAGTTCCTCGCGGAAACCGAGTTTCGGGTCCATGTGGCCGGAGGTCGTGGAGATGCCGCTGCCGGCGTCGACGATGAGCGGCCCGACCGCCCAGCCTTGCGCGATGGCGTTGCGCAACGCGAGCGTCACTCCGTCACCGCTGCCGAGGTTGCGCACCGTCGTAAAGCCGGCTTCCAAAGTCTTCCGT
>DATHXZ010000043.1:0-1594 GCA_035459405.1 Chthoniobacterales bacterium | reverse complement strand
TTTTAGTGATAAAGGCGTCATCGGGCGGAATCGATCCCTCCAGTGCGACGCTGCCCGCGGTCGTGGGCATGTCCGCCGTATCGATGTTATCCTTGAGCAGGACCGGAATGCCGTAAAGCGGCAGCCTGCGACGGAGCGCGTCATTCGTGAGGACTTTCGGCGCCGCCCGCAAGACTTTGTCGAGCACTGCGGCTTGCTTCTCGACGTCGTCGTTCACATGCAGATAGGCGTTGATGCCGGGTCCTGCATCGTCGAACGCCTCGATTCGTTTCAGATACATTTCTGAGAGCCGCTCCACGGAGATGACTCCCGACCGTAGTCCGGCGTGGATTTGGGGAATCGTCGTCTCCAGCAAATCGAATCGCAGGGTGACGCCTCTTGAATGACTTTCCGCTTCAGCGGGGGCATTATTGCTTTCACTAGCAAAAGCCGGCGAACGGGCGGTTAATAGAGCTGCAGCAACAGCGAGGGTGAACAGTGAGCGTTTCATTGATTTCTCCGGTTAAATAAAGAATAGTCCGACGCGCACATCATTCATGTCGCGACGAGCCGGGTCAACTCGAAAGTAAAACGTTCGCATTGAGCAGGCCTGCGGGGTCGGCCATTGCCGGTTTCCGCGGGCTTTTGCCTTGAGCTGTCCGCCGTCTCGCCGGCGACGTATCGACCTTCCCGCAGCCGTGACGGCTGCCGCTACCGCACAGGATGGGGCCTAACGAGTCTTTCCCTTCTTTGCGACGATCTTCGCCAGCTCGTCCAGATTAAACACGCGGCGTTTACCGCTCTTCGCTTCCCGGCAGATGACCTCGTACCATCCTTGCATCCGCTCGACGCGATAGCGTTTGCCGGAAATCCGCATCGGCTCATGCGCAAGCACGCGATGGATCACCTGCTCGTACGCGGAGCGCGACCAATGTCGAATTCGCCGGCGGTTCCAATCGATGCCGTGACCCGCGTCGTCGTAGGCGCTTGGGCGATCCGCGAAGTCCAGCAACGACCGCGCATCGCCGGCGAAGACGGCCGCGACGTGCTCCAGCGTTGCTGCGTCGCTTAACCGGCGAACTTCATCGCGGAATGGCTTCAGCATTTCGGCGGCGATGTCGCGCATGCTCAGCACCCGGCCATCACGAAGCTTCCAGATGGGAGCGATCGGGTCGGTGTTGAACGGATCGTGTTGAAAGGACGAACGCACCACGCGCCAGCCGCGACGCGACGAGTGTTTCCGAATCCGCAACGGCGTGACGCGCGGGATGTTGTGCTTCGCGATCTGATCGGTCCCGTAATCGTCCCAATGCAGCACACCTTCGACAACGCCGGCGATGAAGGCGCACGTTGCCAACATGAGGGCGGCGTCTGGCGTGAAGTCCGCCGTCACTTCGAGCCGTGTGCCGCGCGGGCGCACGCCGATGGCGCTGCTTTTGCGGTTGGCGGCGAGGAGCAGCGCAGGAATCGGCAGGATGTGTGTGAGCAAGAACGCGAGCTTGCTCGAGGTGCGCGTACGCGACGCACGCGCGGCGGGGAAGGAGAAGTTGTAATGCGTGCTGAAGCCTTGCAGACGACAGCGGCAGTTGTTTCGCACGCTCCACTCATTGAGCTC
>DATHXZ010000042.1:0-3126 GCA_035459405.1 Chthoniobacterales bacterium | reverse complement strand
AACATCTGCACAGCGCAGGTGCTGCTCGCCGTGATGGCGTCGATGTATGCGGTTTATCACGGACCGCGCGGGCTCCGCGCGATCGCGGAACGCGTCCACGGCTTCGCTGCCAAGCTCGCGACCGGGCTGGAGCAGCTCGGGCTGGAGATCGCGCACGAGGATTTCTTCGACACCATCCGGGTCGAGCTTGGAGAAGCAACCAGCGCCGATGTCATGGCGCGCGCGGAACGCGCCGGCTGCAATCTGCGTCAACTCGGGCCGCACTCGGTCGGCATCTCTGTCGATGAAACGACAACCGATACCGACATCGAGACACTGATGTCGCTCTTCCGCGGCACCAACGTGCGCGACTTCGAGGATGACGCGCTGGACGGTTCTTCCTTCCGCATTCCGCAATCGGCAATCCGCACTTCCGAATTCCTGACCCATTCGGTGTTCAACACCTTCCACACCGAGACGGAGATGCTGCGCTACCTGCGCCGCCTCGAATCGCGCGATCTGTCGCTCACGCATTCGATGATTCCGCTCGGCTCGTGCACGATGAAGCTGAACGCAACGGCGGAGATGTTCCCCGTCTCGTGGCCGGAGTTCTCGAAGCTGCATCCGTTCGGGCCCGAGTCGCAGGCGGCCGGCTATCGCGACATGTGCGAGCAGCTCGCGCATTGGCTCGCGGAGATCACCGGATTCGCCGGCGTCTCGCTGCAGCCGAATGCCGGATCGCAAGGTGAATACGCCGGACTGTTGGCGATTCGGGAGTATCACCGCGCGCTCGGCGAAGAACACCGCAACATCTGCCTGATCCCGCAATCAGCGCACGGCACGAATCCGGCAAGCGCCGTGATGGCCGGGTTCAAGGTTGTGCCGGTCGCGACCTCAAAGGCTGGCGACGTCGACCTCGCGGACCTGCGTGCGAAGGCCGACCAGCACAAGGACGATCTCGCCGCGCTCATGATCACGTATCCGTCGACGCACGGAGTATTCGAGACCACGATCCGCGAAATCTGCGACATCGTGCACGCGCACGGCGGGCAGGTTTACATGGACGGCGCGAACATGAACGCGCAGGTCGGCCTTTGCCGCCCGGGCGATTTCGGCGCCGACGTTTGCCACCTGAATCTGCACAAAACGTTTTGCATCCCGCACGGTGGCGGCGGCCCGGGCATGGGCCCGATCGGCGTCGCGCTGCACTTGCTGCCGTTCCTGCCGTCGCACCCGTCGATCTCACACGAGCCAAACTCCAGCACGCCCGGTCCTGTCTCCGCGGCGCCGTATGGCAGCGCGAGCATTTTGACCATCTCGTGGATGTACATCCGCATGATGGGCGCGGAGGGCCTCACCGAGGCGACGAAGGTTGCGATCCTGAACGCGAACTACATCGCGAAGCGGCTCGATGGCTACTTCCCGGTGCTCTACAAGGGCAGGCACGGGCTCGTCGCGCACGAGTGCATCGTCGACCTGCGGCAGTTCAAGAGCGCTGGGGTTGAAGTCGAAGATGTCGCGAAGCGGCTGATGGATTACGGCTTCCACGCACCAACGGTGTCGTTCCCGGTGGCAGGCACGTTGATGATCGAGCCGACGGAGAGCGAATCGAAAGCAGAGATCGATCGCTTCTGCGATGCAATGATCGCGATCCACGGCGAGATCCAGGAAGTCGTTAACGGCACAGCCGATAAGCAAAACAATGTGCTCAAGAACGCGCCGCATACTGCGCGTCAGGCGGCGGCTGATGAGTGGAACCGTCCGTATTCGCGACAGAAGGCGGTTTACCCGGCGAAGTGGCTGCGCGAGACGAAATTCTGGCCTGCCGTCGCACGGATCGACAACGTCTACGGCGATCGCAACCTCGTTTGCTCCTGCCCGCCGATGGAGATGTTCGAGTAGCGCAGCGTTGACTACTCCGGCTTCCCAGCGGCCGGGCTCGAGGACGGAAGCACGGTCGCACGCGAGACGCGCTCCCGGTTCAGATACTTGTCGGCGAGCGTGCTCAACTCCTCGCGCGTGATCGATTGCACGTCTGGCAGTCGGGTGCGCGCCCACGAGAGCACTTGCGGCCTCTCCTGCGCGCGCGCGAGGACGCCAGCAAGCCAGTACCCATTGGTGCGGAGCGATTCGTGGATCGCGGTCAGCACCGGCTGTCTTGCGCGATTGAGCTCCTCTTCCGTGACACCGTTCCGCGCGAGATCGTCCGCGACTGATACGACGAGCTCCGCGGTCTTGGACGCCACTGGCGGATCGACGTCGACGCTTGCGTTAAAGTAGCCGTAGCCGGGCAACGTATCGCTGGCATTGCTCGCCGCGCGGGGACTGTAGGTGGCGCCGACTTCCTCGCGCACCTTCACGCGCAGCCGGTCGTTGAAGACCGCGGCGAGCAGGCTAAGCCGCCTCTGGCGCGCCGCTTCAAGCCCGTCCGTCGTCGGCCAGTAAAGCTGAAGCACGCCCTTGGGAATTTCCGACTCGATGCTGTAATCCTTCGCGAACGGCTTCTCCGGAAAACTGACCTTCTTCAAGTGGGAGAGCTCCGGCTTCGGCTCGCGTTCCGGCAAGGCTCCGATCGTCTTCTCCGCTGCGGTGATCGCGGCTTCCACGTCGAGGTCGCCCACCAGGGACACCTCCAGAGCGCCGCGCTCGAGCTGCGGCGAGAGCCACGCCTTCACCTCGTCCAGATTGCGCGTCAGCATCACCTCTTTCGTCGGTATGCCGAAGCGCGCGTCGCCGTTCGCGAGCAGATTCGCCACCTCGGTCGCGAGCGGCCCGTTCGGAGTATGCTCGAACGATGTGTAAAGTTGCTCGATTCCCTTGTGCGCCTGGCGCAGCGCCTCCGGGCGATACCCGGGATCCGTCAGGTGCGCGGCCAGCAATTGGAGCTGTAACGCGAGATCTTCAGGCGTCGTTCCCCCGCTGAACGCAAGCGCGTCCAGCTCCGGGCGAAAGCCGAACCCGACATTCCTGCCCGCGAGGATGCGGCGAAGATCGTCGACGCTGTGCCTGCCGAGCCCGCCGGCGGTGAACGTGGAGCCGGCGAGCGCTGCCAGTCCGCGCTGATCGGAAGGTTCCGTGACCGAGCCGTTCCCGACCCGTGCGTGCACGCCAATCCTGCCCGCCTCAAAATCGGTCTTCTTGATGTTG
>DATHXZ010000041.1:0-1760 GCA_035459405.1 Chthoniobacterales bacterium | reverse complement strand
GGTATACAGAGGCGCTCTCGCAGGTTTATCCGACCTATCCGGCAAACTTCGTGCGCGGGCGCTTTATGGATTGGCCGGGGGACATGTGGACAGGCGCCGGCTATTCGTTCCCTGCTCCGGGCCAGATTACAAAAGCCGGCCCGCTCCTCCGCGCAGGCATCGGGCGACTGCATTTCGCGGGCGAGCACACGTCATTCAAGTTCGTCGGCTACATGGAAGGCGCGCTGAATTCCGGCGTCAGTGTGGCGAAGCGGATTGCGACGCGTGATGCCGGCGCGGCCACTCCGGCCGCTGCATCACAACGGGCAACAGCGCGGTCATCCTGAGTCGCGTAGACGACGAAAGACCTCACGCGGGGTCCTTGGCGCTGCACGGCAACTTCACCTCGCCAACACCCTGCGCGAGGTCCTTCGTCGTCTTCGCGGCTCAGGATGACACGCGCATCGTTTGGGGCCGGGCGGAAGAGCTACCGCGCCGGCGCGTTCAGCGGCCAGACGATCGGCACCAGCAGAATCACAATCACGAAGATAATCAGCGTCAGCAGCGTGCCGACCTTCAGGAAGTCGGCGAAGCGATAACGCCCCGCGCCGTAGACCATGATGCACGCCGGCTCGAGCGGAGTGATGAACGAGCAGCTCGCCGCGAACGCGATCATCATACCGAACGGACGCGGGTTCAGGTTCAGATGATAAGCAGTCTGTAACGCGATCGGCAGCACGACGATCGCCGCGGCCTGATTCGACATCGGTTGCGTGAGGAAGACGGTGAGAAAGAAAAACCCGCTGAGCAGCAACAGCGGATTCGAGCCGACGCCGTTCACGATCAGGCCCGACAGATACGCCGCGCCGCCAGTGCTCTCCATCGCCACACCGAGCGCGAGCATGCTGCCGATGAGGATGATCGCCTTCCACTCGACGTCGCAATACGCCTCGTTCGGCGTGATGCAGCGTGTCGCAAAGACCAGCAGCGCGCCGAGCATCATCGCTACCGGCAAAGTCAGCACCTCGAATGTAGCCAGCCCCAGCATGATCACGAAGATGGCGATCGCGAGCGGAGCGCGTTTTGTGTTCGGGCGCTTCGTGGAGAGCTCACCAAGGAGGCGGAACGTCGGATCGTCGGCAGCCTCTTCGATCTTGGCGAACGGTCCTTGAACGAAGAGCACGTCGCCGAGTTGGAGAGGCAGCACGCTGACCTTGCGGTGCGTCGTCTCGCCATGGCGATTCACGCCCAGAACTTGCAGCCCGTAGTGCTCACGGAACCGCTGTCCTTTTAGCGTGCGCCCGATGAGCGGAGAACCGGGCAGAATGATCATTTCGACGATGCCGGTGTCCTTATCCTCCAGCTCTGGGTCAGCGAGTTTGACGTCGGCCTTGATATCGATGCCCGCGACATCCTTCACCTTGAGAATGTCCTCGCTCGCGCCCTGCACGAGGATGACGTCACCAGTTTCGATCACCGTCTCCGCGCGCGCAGGAATTGAGCGCGTCTTGTTGCGCACGATGCGCAGCGCGGTCAGATCGAGATCACGGCCGAGACCAGACTGTGCGATGGTTTTGCCGATCAGCGGACTGTCCGGCTGCACGAGCACCTCCGTGAGGTAGGCGCGCATGCTCTGCGCTGTGCCGCCGATCTCTTCCGGGCGAAATCGGTCCGGAATCATCTTTCGCCCAAGCGTCATCATATAAATCAGGCCCGCGATCGTGATCGGGATGCCGACCGGCGCCAGCTCGAACATCCCGATCGGCGCGAGCTTGTATTGC
>DATHXZ010000040.1:0-4861 GCA_035459405.1 Chthoniobacterales bacterium | reverse complement strand
AGAAGAGCGTGAGCGCGAGAGCGGCGCCGGGGAAGATGAGCATCCAGGGGAACTCTTCCATGTTCTCCGCGCCTTCCTTGATCAACACGCCCCACGAGCTCATCGGAGGCTGCACACCGAGGCCCAGGAAGCTGAGGAACGCCTCGAGCAACATCACACTCGGGACCGTGAGCGTTGCGTAGACGATGATCGGGCCGAGCGCGTTCGGGATCATGTGTCGGAAGATGATCTTGCGCGTCGGCAAGCCAAGCGCCTCGGCCGCTTCAATGAATTCCATACGCCGCAACGACTTGACCTGCCCGCGCACGATGCGCGCCATCGTCAGCCATTGCACGGCGCCGATGGCCGCGAACAGGAGCACGAACTTCCGGCCGAAAAACACCATCAGCAGGATGACAAAAACCGTGAATGGCAGCGCGAACATGATGTCGACGATACGCATCATGATGGCGTCGACTTTGCCGCCGATGAAACCGGCCACCGTGCCGTAGATCACGCCGATCGTCAGGGCGACAGCCGTCGCGCAGAGCCCCACGGCCATCGAAACCTGCCCGCCGTACAGCAGCCGCACGAACATGTCGCGGCCCAGCGTATCCGTTCCAAGCCAATGCTGCGCACTCGGCGGTGTCGCTCCGAGTTCGAGGTTCTGCGTTTCGTACGATTGCGAGATGAACAGCGGCGCGAGGAACGAAGCTGCGGTGACTGCGACCAGCAGGATCGCTCCGGTAACGGCCAGCTTGTTCTTCGCGAGCCGATGCCAGGCGTCCTTCCAAAGCGACGTGCCTTGGTCGACCGGCTCCGCCGCAGCCGTACCGGCGGGCTCCTCCACTAACGGCACGAAGCTCATGCGAACTTTTGCTTCGGGTCCATCCAGACCAGCACGAGGTCCACGATGAGGTTGAACAGCACGATCAGCGCGGCGTAGAAGAGCACTGCGCCCAGCACCATCGTATAATCGCGGTTGAAGGCCGCGTTCACGAAGTAGCGCCCGAGGCCCGGAACCTGGAAGATGCTCTCGACGACGAACGATCCGGTGACGAGGCCTGCAACGGCCGGCCCGAGATAACTCACGACGGGCACCAGGCCGCCGCGCAAAGCGTGTTTCATCACGACGCGATACTGCGATGCGCCTTTCGCGCGGGCGGTGCGGATGAAATCCTGCGACAGGATCTCGAGCATGCCGCCCCGCGTGAGCCGCGCGATGTATGCGGCGTACAGCACGCCGAGGGTGATCGATGGCAGGATGCGGTCGATCCAATCGTCCCAGCCTGACACGCGGACCCACTCGAGCTTCAGCGCGAAGATGAGGACGAGCAGGGGACCGATGACGAAGTTCGGGATCGAGATGCCCGCCATCGCGAGGGAGCTCGGGATGTAGTCGCTGGCGGTGTTCGGCCGGAGCGAAGCGATGATGCCGGCAGGCAATCCGAAGCCGAGTGCGATCAGAAGCGACCAGAGCGCAAGCTCCGCTGAGACCGGGAAGGATTCGCCGATGAGCTCGTTGACGGTGCGGCTCGAATACTTCGACGACGGGCCGAGATCGCCCTTGGCGAGATTAGCGAGATAGTCGCCTAATTGGAGCCAGAGGCTTCGTGGTGAGCCGTCCGCGTTCACCATGCGATAGTATTTCTCAAGGCTCTTTCGGATTTCCGGGCTGACGCTTTTCTCGGCATCGAACGGCCCGCCCGGCGCCATGCGAATCATGAAGAACGTCAGCGTCGCGATGATCAGCAGGACAGGAATCATCTGCAGCAGCCGACCGGCGATGAAGCGGAGCATCTCGGCGGCTAATGTGCGGTAGGCGCAGCGCGTTTTCTACGCGGGATTTTGCGTGGCGGCGGCGTCATTCCTTTTTGTAGGGCAAGCGCTTCGCTTGCCCATAATCAAGGAAGGACGGTGCTGATCCTGGGCAGGCGAAGCGCCCGCCCTACTATCCGGCGGCGGTCGCGCCGCCGCGCTACACCATTTTGGCGATAAATTCGCGCCCGTCGAAAGGCGCAAGATCTTGGAGCTTCTCGCCGGTGCCGACGAACCGCGTCGGGATGCCGAGCTCGTTCTGGATCGCGATCACCACGCCGCCTTTGCCGCTGCCGTCGAGTTTCGTGACGATCAATCCCGTCAGGCCAACCGATTGGTGGAATTCTTTGGCTTGCGCGAGCGCGTTGCTGCCGGTGCTCGCATCGACCACGAGCAGCGTTTCATTAGGGGCTTTCGGATCATGCTTTGAGATGCTGCGTTTCACCTTCTCGAGCTCGCCCATGAGGTTGCTCTTCGTATGCAACCGCCCGGCAGTATCGCAGAGCAGAAACTCCACATCCTTCTTGTCGGCGGCCTGGTAGGCGTCGTAGCAAAGCGCTGCCGGGTCGGCATTGTATTGGCCCTTGATCATCTCGACGCCAACCCGCTCCGCCCAGACGCCGAGCTGCTCGATCGCGGCCGCCCGGAACGTATCCGCCGCCACGAGCATCACACTGTGCCGCCGGCTCTTGAAATGATGCGCAAGCTTTGCCGTCGAGGTCGTCTTCCCGGTGCCGTTTACGCCGACGATCAGGATCACCTTCGGCCCGGCCGGGAGAGGCCGGATCGGCGGCGGCGCGATCGGCAGCACGCGCGCAATCTCGTCCTGCGCGACTTCGCTGATGTCGTTCGCTGTGATCGTCTGCCGCGTGGCGCGTTCCTGCAGCGCCTCCAGGATCCGCATCGCCATCGGCACACCGAGATCGGCCCGGATGAGCGATTCCTCCAGCTGGTCCCAATCGACGGGCTTTCCGGTAAATTTCTGGACGAGATTGCGGAGGAAATTCATGAGCGGGCGTTCGGCAGCTTATTGCATCGAAAACGCCGGTCACGCCATGGCTTTGTCACGGCGCGGCGCAGGTGACTTTTTACAGCTGTTACATACGATCCTCATCCGTAGGGATTTAACCTAGAAAACCCTGAGGCGGGTGCCCGATTGTTCGCGTCCGCGTGAACGCGCAAGCTGTCGGCGGATGGCACACCGGAAAACGCTCGCGAGCGAAGACAAGCTCGCCGCGCTGCGCAAGGGCGACCCCAACCACGCCTGGCAATCTCTCGACGACCGCTGCTCCTGCATTCTGTGCGATCGGACGTTCTCCGGCCGGCAGGTGGACATCGCCGTCGGAGCCACCGGCCGCGTCCGGTTGCGCTGCCCAAGCGATGGCTGCAACGGCACGCCGCGCGAATGGGTTCACCCCGGCAATCCGCTCGTCTCCTCGAAAGCGTGGAAGGATTGGGCCCGCGTTTTAGATGGCGGAAAACGGCCCCGCGTGAGAGCCGCACATCAGCAAACAGCAGTAGGAACTAATTAAAATATGATCGCACCGACAATCGACACCGCCGCCCTCGCAGGATTTCCTTCCGATGAATCGCTGATGGCGAACATCGCCGACCGCAAGCAATCGGCGATCAACAAGCTCTACGAGCGCCACGGCAAGACGCTGAAGAAGGTGATCTACCAGGTCGTGCAGGACGAGGCTGAGGCTGACGACGTCCTCCAGGAAAGCATTTTGCAGATTTGGAATGAAGCGAAGAGCTACTCGGCTGCCCTCGGCAAGCCACTCGGCTGGCTGGTGACGATCGCGCGCCGCCGTGCAATCGATCGCGTGCGCCGGCGCGCCGCTTATTGCCGCGCGAAGGATCGGTTCGGCGTTTATGTGGAAACCGAACCTCGCTCGTGGCTGCAAAGCTGCACAACGGAGGACAACGCCGGCTCCGACATCCGCCAGTTCCTCGAGCGCGAGATGAATCGCCTCCCGGATTTCCAGCGCGAAGCGCTCAAGCTCTCGTTCTTCAACGGCCTGAGCCACCGCGAGATCGCCGCGCATACGCAGACGCCGCTCGGCACAGTCAAAACGCGGCTCGAGCTCGGCCTGCGCAAGCTTTCGAGCAGCGTGCGCGCGCAGCGCAGCAAGATTTAGCCGACACAACGGCGAGGTAGGGCGGGCTTCTCTGTCGGGCCGCGCATTGGGTGGCGAAGGGGAGGCTCGGCAGAGTTCCCGCCCTACCTTTTTTTTCAGCTTTGCAATGGCGCATCATGCGCCATTGCTACGGCGGCTCGTTTATGGGATAAGGGCAGCCCAAATGAGCGATGTCGTTATCGAGCCAGCGACTTTCGAAGATTTGGACGAGTTGTCCGTCCTGCTCGGCGAGCTTTTCAGCGAAGAGAGCGACTTCCGCCCGGACCGGACCAAGCAGCTGCACGCCTTGCGGCTCATCTTCGAGCAGCCGAACCGCGGCCGCGTTTTCGTTCTTCGCCAGGACCGGACGATCGTAGGGATGATCAACCTGCTGTTCACGATCAGCACGGCCGAAGGCGGCTTCGTGCTCCTGCTCGAAGACCTCGTGATTCACAAAACGTTCCAAGGCAAAGGCTACGGCTCGATGCTGCTGGATTACGCAATCGCCTTCGCGAAGCAGAAGAATTTCCTCCGAATCACGCTTCTGACCGATCGGCCGGAGCTTCGATCGCAGAATTTCTTCAAGCGGCACGGCTTTTTCGAGTCCAACATGCTGCCGATGCGCCTCCTGATTTCGCCCGATGAGGGGCGAACGGAGATAACGTTGTAACATCGTCCGGCCCGCGTCGCGATCCGGCCTCGGTGCGTTCGTGCCGGAACTTTCGTGCGAGCGACGGCGGGCAAACGTCCGTATCTATCTGGAGTATTGATGAAGGCAGCTTTTTGCAGATCACTCATCGGTTGGGGAGCAGTGGCGGTGTTGTCGGCGGCGCCAGCCGCACTGGGGCAGGACGATCGCGCCGCAGAACGAGCGCGCATGGTGCAGGAACTCGTCAGCGCCGGAGGCGGCGGCCGCCAATCTTCGGCCCCTCCACCAAGTCTTG
>DATHXZ010000039.1:0-3008 GCA_035459405.1 Chthoniobacterales bacterium | reverse complement strand
ACCAGGCCACCAACACGTGGGCCAGCCCCGCCTCGATGAGCGTGGCACGCAATCACTGCACCGGCGCCGTCATCAACGGCAAATTCTATGTTGCAGCCGGCCGCGGCTCGGCCAATGCGAGCACGGCTCTCGAGGTCTACGACCCGGTGGCGAACAGCTGGTCGCCCAAAGCCAGCATGCCGACCGGGCGCTCCGGCGTCGCTGCCGCCGCGGTCAATGGCGAGCTGTATGTCTTCGGCGGTGAAGGCGGACGCATGTATCCCGAGGTGGAAGCCTATAATCCGGCGACAGACAGGTGGCGCCGGTTGCCGGACATGAACCCCGCACGACACGGCATCTGGGCCTCAGTGATCGGCAACAGGATTTATGTGCCCGGCGGCGCCACGGTCGAGGGATTTGGCGGCACGACAGTGAATCAGGTGTTCATCGTCGATCGCAACGCGACGTTCGCCAACATCTCTTCGCGGCTGAAAGTGGAGACGGACAATAACGTGATGATCGCCGGCTTTATCCTCACGGGCACAGGATCGAAGCGCATCGTTGTCCGCGGCATCGGGCCTTCATTGCCAGGTGTGAGCGGGACATTGGCTGATCCCGAGCTGGAGCTGTTCGATAACGAAGGGCGCCGGATCGCGTTCAACAACAACTGGAAAGATGCGCCGAACCGGCAGGAGATCGCCGACTCCGCGCTCGCTCCGACAAACGATTTGGAGGCGGCAATTCTGACCCGCTTGGAAGCCGGCAATAACCCGCCGCGCAATTACACTGCCGTGGTCCGCGGTGTGAACAGGTCGACTGGAGTGGGGCTGGTCGAGGTTTACGATCTGGAATCCGGCTCGCCATCCGAGCCGGCAAACATTTCGACACGTGGATTCGTCCAGACAGGCGAAAACGTGCTGATCGGCGGCCTGATTCTCACCGGCAACGACCCGACGCGCGTGGTCGTTCGCGCGATCGGACCGTCGCTGGAAGTCGCGGGTCGGCTGGAGAACCCGACGCTGGAACTGCGCGATTCGAATGGCGGAATCGTCGCCGAGAATGATAACTGGCGCAGCTCGCAAGAGGGTGAGATCCGGGATGCCGGACTCGCGCCAGCAAACGATCTCGAGGCGGCAATTGTCCGCACGTTGCCGGCTGCGAACTACACGGCAATTGTTCGTGGTGCCGGCGAGACAAGCGGCGTCGGTCTAGTGGAAGCGTACTCGCTCGAGTGAGCGCCCTGTAGCGGCGGTCTATGACCGCCGTTGTAGCTGAGGACGTTGTCCTCGGCTGCCGCACGGCATTCGCGGCTACAGATCGGCGGATACTAGACCATTCCCGCTACACGCGGCTGCCGCCCGCGGCAGCGCGTGTTGTGCGCTTCTCCGACGAGGCTATTCTAGGCGGATGCGCGATGGAAATAGAACGCCGGGCGTGGACGCGCGGCACACGCCTGAAGCGAATCGACTCGCCGATGAGGAGCTCGGCAGTCTTACGGGATCGTTTCGCGAGATCATCGAAACGATCGGCGAAGATCCCGAGCGCCAGGGTCTGCTAAAGACGCCTGCGCGCGCTGCGCGTGCATTCGAGTTCCTCACCCAAGGCTACCGCCAGACGGTCGAGGAAGTCGTCAACGAAGCGATCTTCGATTCCGATGCGAACGAGATCATCCTCGTGAAAGACATCGAGCTCTACTCGATGTGCGAGCATCACCTGCTGCCGTTCACCGGCCGGGCGCACGTCGCCTACATTCCGAACGGCAAAGTCATTGGCCTGTCGAAAGTCGCGCGGATCGTCGACATCTTCGCGCGGCGCCTGCAAATCCAGGAGCAGCTAACGACGCAAATCGCCGATGCCATCATGCAGTCGCTGCATCCCACCGGCGTCGCCGTTGTCATCGAAGCGAAGCATCTCTGCATGATGATGCGCGGCGTTGAAAAGCAGAATTCCGTCATGACGACCTCGCACCTGCTCGGCGTCTTCAAGGAAGATGCGCGGACGCGCTCCGAATTCCTCGCCCTGCTGAAAGGCTGATCGCCGCTGACGTCATGCTGTTGACGGTCAGCAAACGGCTGGAGTTTTCCGCCTCGCGCCGCCTGTTTGATTCGAAGCTCAGCGCGTCGGAAAACCTGGCGGTGTATGGCGAGGAGAGCGCCGCGCGTTATGGCACGGGCCGCAACTACGTCGCGCATTTCGTCTTCTCGGGACCGGTCAACCCCGAGACCGGCATGCTGATCAACATCAGCGAGATCAAGAGCCGCGTGGGCGAGGTGTTGCATGACGGCTACGACCACAAGTTCCTCAACGAGGACAACCTTGCGTTCGCGAACGTGGTGCCCACGCCAGAGAACATCGTCGGTCAGCTATTCAGTGATGCTGAGCCGCTCTTCCATGACTCCGATGCCCGGCTCGTTGCAGTTCATCTCTGCGAGACCGAGCAGCGCACCGCGACGTTCTACGCTGACGGTCGCTGCGACGAGAATCACTGGATCGACTTTTCGGCAGCGCGGCAGACGATGTCGCCGCACCTGAGCAAAGAAGAGAACGAGCAGCTGTTCGGCGTGGCCGCTTCTCCGTACGGGCACGGGCATCATTATCAGGCGCGCGTCACGTTCGATCGATCGAGCAACGACGGGCGCACCGCGGTCGCTGACGTTCGTCGGCAGCTAGAGAACCTGCGGGTCGAGCTCGATCACAAGAACCTCAACCACGAAGTGCCTGCGCTACGCGATCGACCGATCACGACCGAGGGCTTGGCGGAATGGATGTTCGAGCGGCTCGCAGACGCCGGTCCGCTCGCGCGCGTCCGCTTACACGAGCGTGACGACTTCTTCGCGGAATACTGGCGCGGCGGTACCTACTTTCTCGCCATGCAGCGCGCGTTCAGCGCGGCGCATCGTCTACACGTGCGGTCGATGCCGGACGACGCGAACTTCGATCTCTTCGGCAAATGCAACAACCCCCGCGGCCACGGCCATCTTTACGTCACCGAGACCACAATCGGCGGCGACTACGATGCGCGCAGCGGC
>DATHXZ010000038.1:0-12402 GCA_035459405.1 Chthoniobacterales bacterium | reverse complement strand
CCTCCGCGCGTGCGGCAGCGACCGAGATCGCTTGCGGCGCCGGCCGCGAGCTCGAGACGAAGTAAGCTGCGCCAGCCAGAGCCGCGATAGCCACCGCCGTGAGCAGGAAAACTTTCGAGAACGAGATCGTCATGAGCACAGTCTACGCCTTGGACCCACGTCCAAGGTCAAACAGTTGCTTTGCTGTCGATTACAGTAGCGTCGCCGCGGGACTTATTCAGCGCCTGGCATTCGACTTCGATCAGATGAGCTGCCCTGTAGGCGACTACGGGCATTCCTGCTCGGGCATGGCAGCGGGGGCAAGCTCAGTGCCGATTTGATCCGGCGATTATTTCTGCCGGTCTTCGGTGATCGAACGCTCGCGCGTCTCGAAGACCAGGTAGCCGTTCGCGGCGTGCGGCGGCTTCGGCAGCAGCCCGTTGCGTTCGTAGAAGCAGACGGAGTCGGGCTTCACGCCTGCGAGCCGGGTAAGCTGCCCAATCAGCAGCTTGTCGCTCATGCGCTGCGACGCGCGAAGAACGCTGCTTGCGCGGTTGATGCGCCCCTCGAACACGATCTCGCCGTCCACGACGATGGTGGGCATCGCACGAACCCCGGACTGCAACGCTTCGGCACAACGATCGTCGTCCGTGCAGCGCCGCTCGATGACTTCGCAGCCACAGGACGACACGGACTCTCTCACAGCTCGAGCGTGTCATCGCACAGCAGACAACCGGCGGTGAACACTTCGATTTTTCGCTTCGCCATGGTTTTACTTCTTCGTCGTGCAGCAGCACTTCTCGAGCACTTTGCCGGTGTGCTTGCAGACCAGTTTGCCCTCATTCTGCTGGCAGCAGCATTCTTTCACTTCCTTGCCGGTCAGTCCGCAGATGAGCGTCGGCGAGTCAGCCGCGAACGCAGCGGATGCGAGGATCACGGTCAATACGGCGGTGAGCTTTGCGAGGATGTTTGTTTTCATGCCGGAACCATAAACCTTTGCCCCTAGTCCAAGGTCAAACGGTGTTGCGATTTTTCGCATTGGCGACGAGCACGGCTGGTTCGTCTCGCTTGCGCGCCAGAACGACGCGCGTCCGTGACGTTGTTCCTGCCGGTGACCTGCGCATGGCTGGCTGCAGCCAAAGCGTTCCATGCTGCGAAGCGGTCGTTAAGCCGCGGTTGACGCACCACAGCTGTTCATATCATTGTAGTGCATGCGAATCATTCCGTCGCGGGACCTAGTGGCGAGCCCGGCCAAAGTGTGGAAGCTCCTGCAGAGCGAAGGCAGCGTTGTCATCACAAAGGACGGCAAGCCGCGCGGTATTCTGCTGCCGACCAGTGACGCCACCCTCGTCGAGGATCTGCAGGATCAAATTCGCAGCCGCGCCAAACGCGCCGTAAGCGAGCTTCGCCGGCAGGCGATGCAGCGCGGAACGAGCAATCTTAGCAGCGAAGAAATCGACGCCGAGATCAAAGCTGCGCGGAAGAGTAGACGACGCGTGCGGTGACTACGGTCCCGAGCTGGGTTCTCGATACGAACGTCCTCGTCTCCGGATTACTGAACAGCGACGGTCCTCCGGGCCGGCTGATCGACGCAGTTCTCGCGGGCGCGCTGCGCATCACGTATGACGACCGCATCGAGCGCGAGTATCGCCGGGTGCTCGCGCGGCCGAAGTTCGCGATTCCGGACGATCTACGCGAAGCAATTCTGGGTGAGCTAAAGAATCAGGATGCGGTCGTTGCCGTGGGCCGCACGGGAAGGGCGCTGCCCGATCCGGATGACCTGCCGTTTCTGGAGGCGGCGTATCAGGCGACAGATCAAGTCCTTGGCACGGGCAACAGGAAGCATTATCCAGCCAGGCTCCGCCGCGGTGTGCTCGTTCTCACACCGGCTGACGCTTGGCAGCGACTCACGGCTCGTTAGGAGTCGCGGGCGAGTTGGGTCGAGCTTACCGTCAACGAAATGGCTGACGCTCCAGATTTCGATCGCCTCAGCTGCCCTGTACCAATGGGAAAGTACGAGCACGTTCTGCTCGGGCATGGCAGCGGCGGAAAATTAAGCGCGGATTTGATGCAGCGGTTGTTTCTCCCCGCATTTGGGAATGAGACGCTCGCACGTCTCGAGGACCAGGCGACGCTGGATTTCAATGGGCAGAGCGGCGCGCGCATCGCGTTCACAACCGATTCGTACGTGGTGCGGCCGCTGTTCTTCCCCGGCGGCGATATCGGGCGGCTCGCGGTGCACGGCACGATCAATGATCTCGCAGTCGGCGGTGCGAAGCCGCTGTTTCTATCGGCCGCATTTATCCTGGAAGAGGGGCTGCCGATGGAGTCGTTGCGCAGGATCGCCGAGTCGATGCGTGCGGCATGCGAAGAATCTGGCGTTCGGCTGGTGACCGGCGATACGAAGGTGGTCGACCGCGGCAAGGGTGATCAGATTTTCATCAACACGTCGGGCATCGGCATCGTGCCGGAAGGGCGGAACCTCTCGATCGCGAATGCGCAGTCCGGCGACAAGGTCATCGTCTCCGGGACGATCGGCGATCACGGGATCGCGATCATGTCGGTGCGCGAAGGAATCGAATTCGAAACGGTGCTCGAGAGCGACACCGCGGCACTCGCCGGCCTAACGAGTGCAATGCTGGAAGCCTGCCCCACAATCCGCTGCATGCGCGACCCGACGCGCGGCGGTGTTTCGAGCGCATTGAACGAGCTCGCGAAAGCTTCCGCTGTTGGCGTTCGCCTCAATGAAGCGGCGATTCCGATCCGTCGGGAAGTTCATGCGGCGTGCGAAATGTTGGGACTTGATGCGTTGTATGTTGCGAACGAAGGTAAGCTTATCGCCGTGGTCCCAGCCGACTCAGCCGATCGTTTGCTCTCCGTGATGCGTCAGCATCCGCTGGGGACCAATGCAGCGATGATCGGCGAAGTCGTCGCCGATAAATCGCACATGGTGGTGATGAAATCTCTCGTCGGCGGTGAGCGCGTCGTCACGATGCTCAGCGGCGAACAACTGCCGAGGATTTGCTGATGCAGCCATCCATCCACCAGCCGACAAACGCGCCGGCATAATCGCGCACGAAGAAAGAATAGCTCTTATGGCCACTGAAATTCTCGAATCACCGAAGACAGGAGCCAAAGGAGTGAACCTATTCTCCGCGGCAGCCGACCGGGTGAAGCAGGAGCAGCTTCTGCCGGATGAGCGGAAACTTAAGATGGGCCCGCTCAGCGTCGTTCACGCCTACTGGCTGGCGGGGATGAGCTGCGACGGCTGCTCGGTGTCGGCAGTCGGCGCGACGGCGCCGCCGGTTGAAGATCTGCTCATGGGAGTAATCCCCGGCGTGCCGAAGGTGGTGCTGCATCATCCAGTGTTGTCCGTTGAAGCGGGCCACCATTTCGTGCGCAATTTCGAGATGGCGGAGAACAATGAGCTCGGCGCGCCGTACGTGATCATCTTTGAAGGCTCTGTGCCGGATGAGAAGGCGGCGGCGAAGACCGGCGGGTATTTCGCGGCGCTCGGCGCACGTAGAATCAACGACCACGAGTCGCGGCCGATTGCCACAGCGGAATGGCTCGCGCGGCTCGCGCCTGGTGCGGCGGCTGTGATCGCGATCGGCACGTGTGCAACGTGGGGCGGCATCCCCTCAGCGACGGGCAACCCCACCGGCTCGATGAGCTGCATGGATTTTCTCGGAAAAGATTACCGCAGCGCATATGGCCTGCCAGTCATCAATGTGCCGGGCTGCCCGCCAGTCGGCGACAATTTCACCGAGACGGTCGCGACCGTGCTTCTCTTCCTGCAGGGTCTCGGTCCGCTGCCGGAGTTCGACGATCTCGGCCGGCCCGCGTGGCTGTTCAACGACACCGTGCACAACAAGTGCGTGCGCGGCGGCTATTACGAAGAGGGGGTCTTCGCGAAGAACTACGGCGACAAGGAATGCCTCGTCGAAATCGGCTGCTGGGGCCCCGTGGTGCAGTGCAACATTACTTCGCGCGGCTTCATCAACCACGTCGGCGGCTGCATGAACACGGGCGGCGTTTGCATCGGCTGCACGATGCCGAGTTTCCCCGACGGGTTTACGCCGTTCTATAAGAAGCCGCCGGGCGCGAACATCTCGAGCGCGGGTTCGAAGGTGCTCGGCACGTTCATGCGTCCGCTGCGCCGAATGACAATGCGCTCCATGAATCGCGAGGCACGCTGGACCGATGAACGCCACATCCCGAGCGGCTGGGGTCACGGCGAGAAGCCGACCCTCATGAACAAGTTCGTGCACCAGCTTTACGTGCGCTATCAGGGGCTTGGGTCGAAGCGCAAGTGGCGGCCGAAATAGCGTATGTATTGGACCTACGGCTTCATCATTGGCGGCGTAGTCGTGCTGATCGTCGCGATCCTGCTTATCACGATCCTGCTCGTCGCGCGCAACATCCGGCGACTCGCGGCTGAAGCGCTGAGCGTTGCGGGTGAGATCGAGACGAATACGAAGCCAATCTGGGGCGTCGCCGGTGCGAACGAAATCGTGAAAGACATCGCGCGTGCCGCGCAGTCGCTCGAAGGCCGCGTGAAGGGAATTCAGGGAGTGCTGGAGCGTTCGTAATGGACCCGCAGACGCAACAGCTCTGGATCATCACGCTTGTGGTCGCGGTCGTGGTTGTTCTCGTCGTCGCGGTTCTGCTCGAGATGATCGTCCGCACCGCGCGCGACATTCACCGCCTCGTCCACGAAATCTGGACCGGCGGTAAGCGCATCGCGCAAAACACCGTCACGCTCGCGGTCTTGCGCGACACAAACGCCTACGCCGGCATGATCCTCGGATCGGCGAGCGAGATCGCGAAGTCGACCTCGCGCATCCGGCAATTAGCGGAGGGAGGACGCTGATGGTTCTACTTGTCACACTGAGCTGCCTCGCGGCGCTGCTGTTGCTCGCTGTCGTCGCGATCAACGTCATTCGCATCACAGGAGTGCTCGAAGGCATCGGCGAACGACCGACAAGCTGGCTAGCGAAGCTGCGTCTGGGGCTCCGCGCGATCGAAACGGAGACCGCCCAAATCGAGCCGCAGGTTACGACGCTGAATAGTGGTTTGGCCGCAGTCGATGGCGGGCTTCGTCAGGTCGTCACTGATCTTGGCGCGTCAGTGAGGGCACTGCGGAGGGGACAATCATGAGCGCGCACTACTGGATTTGGGCGATCACGCTCGCGATCATCACCTTTGTTGTCGTGCCTGTGGCGCTTTACTGGCTCACACGTTTGCTGCGAGCCGCGCGGATGATCGAGCGCTACACTCGCGAGATGTTGGAAGCCGGCGTCGGCATCGCGAACAACACCGCGGCCGTGCCAGCACTTGAGCAGACACTCAAGACCGCGGGCTCACTGGTCGAAGCCAGCAGACTCCTGAAAGGCGCGGCCGATGATGTCGGCAGCCTCGCGGTCGATCTCGCATCACAGAAATGACCGCGCTGACCTTCCTCACCATCTGGACGCTCGCGCTGGCGGCGATAATCGTGCTCGTCGTCGCGGTTTATCTCATTGCGGTCGCCTACTACCTCTACAAAGCGGGCGGACATAGCGGGAGCAATCTCGCTCGAGTCGTCGGAGGATTGAAGGCGGTGCGCGACAACGTCAAACCGCTCGATCAACATGTAACCGCGCTCGGCGGCGGGCTCACAGCACTGCGTGGCGAATTGCTCGCGGTCGACAACAGCCTCGCTGACGCCGGACAGATTCTCGGCGCCTAACGACTCTATGTGCTTCAAAAACCTTCCGATCGAATTCGACGCAAACGGCAATATGACGCTGCGGGGCGACCCGGGCGGCTTCGGCCTCAGTGAGCGCCCGTTTAACCCCGGACCGAAGCCACTGAGCGAGGCGCAGATCAAATCGCTCCTCGCGAAGAACGGCTATATCCGCGATGTCGATTTCGATCCCGTCACACGCATCGCCGGCGCGCTCGCTTTTCACGCTGTCACCGATCTGCAGGATCGAAAGGTTCTGACCACGAACTCGATGGCCACGCTCTTCCGCGGCTACGAAGTCATCATGGTCGGCCGCGATCCGCGGGATGCGATCTTCATCACCAGCCGCGCATGCGGCGTGTGCGGCGGCGTGCATTCGGTGACCTCCGCCCTCGCAATCGAGATGGCCATCGGTGTCGTTCCGCCGCCGCTCGGCGTAATCGTGCGGAACATGATGCTGGCGATCGAATTTGAATACGATCATCCGCTGCACCTCTTCCTCCTCGCTGGTCCGGATTACTCCGAGTTGATGGTCAGGCAGACCAATCCGGAGATCTGGGATCAGGCGCTGAACTATCGCGCTCCGGGGCGTGACTGGCATGGCTATGAGACGATCGCAGACATCATGCGCGATCTGAACCCGCTCCAGGGCAAGCTCTACCTCGAAGCGCTGCACATGACCCGGGTGGCGCGTGAAGGCATCTGCTTCCTGGCGGGCAAATATCCGCATCCGGAGACGATCGTTCCGGGCGGCGTCAGCACGACGATGAGCCTCCAGACGTTCAATGAGTTCTACGCGCGTCTGCAGAAGTTCTTCGACTACTCGAAGAAGGTCTGTGCGATCTGGGACGATATTACGGAGTTCTTTTACTCGGTAAACCCGCTCTACAAAGAGGTCGGCCGCCGCCAGATGAGCATGGCCGACACCGGCTGCTGGGATGATCCCGACACGTACGATTCGACCTTCGTAAACTGCGACAAGTGGGGCGAGAAAAGGTGGGCCACACCGGGAGCGATCATCGACGGCGAGTTGGTCACCACAAAATTCACCGCCCTGAACGCCGGCATGGAGGAATTCGTCGACCGTTCGTTTTATCAAAATTGGGAAGGCAAAGATTACCAGCAGGACCCACTCGGGAATCCGCTCAGCCCATTCCATCCATGGAATAAGCAGACGCTGCCGAAACCGCAGGGGACGAACTGGAAAGAGAAATACTCCTGGGCGACGAGCCCGCGTTGGGATCGGCAGACCGTAGAAGCGGGCTGCTACGCGCGCATTTGGACGACCGCGGCCGCGCAGAAGATTCGGCCGAATCCGTTCATCGAATCGACGGGTAAGAGCCTCAAGATTCTGCTGCCGAAAGCTGCGCTCCCCGAGAAGGAGCTGGAGTGGAAGATTCCCCAGGTTTGGAATGCCTTTGAACGCAACCGCTCACGAGCTTACTGCATCGCGTTCAATGCGATGGCGGCGATGAACGACTGGTTGAAAGGGCTCGATCTTCTGAAGCACGGCAAGACGGAAGTCTCAACGCCGTACGAAATCCCGAAGACCGGCAAGCAAGTCGGCGTCGGATTCTGGGGTGCGGGTCGCGGATGGCTCACGCATCACGTCGTTCTGCAGGATGGTGTGGTCGCGAACTATCAGATCGTCACGCCATCCACGATCAACGCCTCTCCGCGCGATCCATGGGATAACCCCGGGCCGTACGAGGAAGCGGTCCTCAACACGCCGCTGCTCGAGACGTTCACCGATCCAGCCGACTACAAAGGCATCGACATCCTGCGCACGATCCGCAGCTTCGATCCGTGCATGCCGTGCACCACGCACATCTTTGCCGGCGATCGCGTCATCACGCGCGAGGTGAACACCTGCGCGTGCGGTGTCGACGAGGAAGAACACGATCACGCGCACTGAAGTAGCGCATGCCTCCAGCTTGCGTCTTCAATGCCAATGCAAGCTGGAAGCTTGCACTACCTTAGATGCGGTCGCTCATCGCAGGCATCGGCTACCTCCATCTCAGCGACAGCTCGGTTGGCGTCATTGCTGCAAAGACGCTCCAAGAGGAGACGTGGCCGGAGAACGTCGTCGTGCAGGATCTCAGCTACGGACCGATCGGCGTGATGCACACGATCAACGAGGTCTCGCCGCCGTACGACCGCATGATCCTCATCACGGCGGCAGATTTCGGAGCGCGACCACCTGCCATTCGTTGGAGCCGTTGGTCTGAGCCACTGCCCGATGCGGACGAAGTTCAGGCGCGAATCGGCGAAGCACTCAGCGGCGTCGTCGATTGGAAGAATCTGCTCGTCATCCTGCAGCAGTTTGGCGCACTACCGCCGGAGGTATTTGTCATCGCGATTCAACCGGTCAAAACCGACGCGAGCACCGACCTGAGTCCTGGCGTACAGCAGCTCATGCCGGAGGTGCTGCGACTTGCGCGCGAGCTCGCGACCAGCGAAACGCCAGAAGCCGTGGCGGAATCGGGCATCGCTCACTGATATGGAGTTACCAGGAATTGAAGACGTCGAGTCCGACGCGGCGCGAGTCGCTGAGCTCGTGAAGCATTTCGAGCAGTCAAAGGACTGGGAGACTCAGGAGAAAGTTTTCGAGATGCTGGCGCACATCGACCACATGCACCGCGCATGTATCTGGCGCTTGTATCAACTGACGACTGAACTCGGCGGCCAGGGTCTGATGGACCGCATCCAGATGGATCCTGTGATCAAGACGCTGTTCGTTTTGTATGATCTGCTGCCGCCGGAGTCGCCCTACGCGCCGGAGCATCAACCAAAGGATTTCGACGATAATACCGGCAGCGCTCTGCCGAGTGCGTGAAGCCTATGCGTATCCTCGTCGCCGGTGTCGGTAACGTCTTGCGCGGCGATGATGCCTTCGGCATCGAAGTGCTCCGGCGCCTGCAGGAAGCGCCTGCGATGCAAGGCGTTCGCTTTTTCGAGAGCGGCATTGCAGGCATTTCGCTCGTGCAGGAGCTGATGGATGACTATGACGCGCTCTTGATTATCGACGCGCTCGATCGCGGTGCGGAGCCGGGGCGTCTGTTTGTTTTGCAGCCGGATGAAGAGTCGCTCGCGCGCGGAGCATCACATCGGGAGTCAACGGATCTTCACCAGGCGGATCCCGAAGCCGTGTTGCGGATGGCTCGTGCGATCAAGGTCCTGCCCGAACGAGTTTGGATCATCGGCTGCCAGGCGGTCGGTTGCGATGATCTCGGCGCCCCCTTGAGCGAACCTGTGGCGCGCGCTGTGCCGCTTGCGGTGCGCAAAGTGCAGGAGATCGTCGAAGCGTTAGCGCGGGAGGAGGTTTGTCATGCCGGGACCTGAAGGCGGAGAATCGTTCGAGAAGCATCTCGCAGCGCGGGATGAAGTTCTGCAGGTGATGTACTGGCTGCGCGGCGAAGGCATCGCGAAAGAAGTCGTGGTGAAGGATCTCACCCGCTGGATGAGCGTCGATGTGATGCAGATCCACTCGATCCTTGTTGGGCTCGCAGAGGCGAAGCTCGTCGAAGTCGTTCCTACTGCGGAAGGCAGCGACATGCGGTTTCGCCTTTCCGACTCCGGGGTGAAGGAGGGCGGTCGGCGTTTCGCCGATGAGTTTGCTGACCTCACAAAACCCGGCCACTTCGAATGCGCCGATCCGAACTGCGACTGCAGGCGAACCGGCAATCCGGCCGATTGCGTGCATCAACACTGACGGTGAGAAAATCGTTCGTCTTCCCTCTGTTCGTCGCGCTCTCGTTAGCTGGCGCGCAAGAACAGACGCCTCAGCAAATCGTCGAGCAGGCTATTGAGCACGCCGGCGGGTGGGACGCTTGGATGAATACGAAGACGGTTCAGTTCCGCAAGACAACCGTGCGTTTCAACGAAGACGGGACGGTCAGGGAAACGCGTGTGCAGTTTCACAAGTATCTCCTGCATCCGTCGCCGCAGATGCGCATCGAATGGGAGAGCAACGGCTCGCAGGGCGTTTTCCTCAACGACGGCCAGCAAACGTGCAAGTTCGTAAACGGGCGGCCTTCCGCCGATCAGGCCGACACCAACGCAGCGCGGAACAACACCTTCGGCTCGCATTACGTCTTCGCGATGCCATTCAAGCTGCGCGATCCCGGTACGAATCTCGAAGATGCCGGCGCGATGACGCTGGAGGACGGCACTGTTGTTCAGAAGATCCGCACGACGTATGACAAAGGCGCAGGTGACGCCGGCGGCATGCACACCTGGATCTACATGATCGACCCGCAGACTGGCCGCCTCCTCGCGAATCACCTGCAATACGAAGCCGACAAGTGGGACTGGACCGAGTACTACGACGAGAAACCGCTCGTCTCGCTGTTGATCTCGACGCGGCGAGTTGGCTATGCGGCAGACGCAAACGGCAAAATCGGGCCAAAGCGCTCCGAGACCATTTACGACCAGCTCGAATCCAATGTCGAATTCCCGCGCGACCTGTTTAAGGCTCCTCGCTGATCGTCCCCGACGGCATCGCGGCCAGATTCACCGGCGCGTGCGCCGCCGTGTGTATGATGGAAGTCGCGGCCCAGCACCCCGCTACCGCAGAACAGTACTGAGAAACTCCTTCTCGAATGCGTCGCGGTTGATCTCCTCCGCCACACGCACAGCTCTTCCGGTTTCGGGGGCCAAACGCGTCTGCCCGAGCTGCGGGCCTTCTTCTGTGATCACGTCAACGCGCACTTCGTTGCTGCCGATTACGTCCGGCCGTGCCGCGACGACGGCCGCCAGCGTGTCCCAGAAGAAATACCAGCCGCCTTCGATCCCATCTTTGACCGCGTGCAGCAGCTCCAGTAGCAACTCGCTCGTGGCGTCGCGCTGTGCCTGCTCGACGCGCTGAAGGAACTCCGGCGTGATCGGCAACGCGCGGCTGGAATCGAGCGACAACAACCGCACCGGCACGTTCGACTTCAGGACTGCCTCTGCGGCTTGCGGGTCGATGTAGAAGTTCCATTCCGCAACACTGTTTTTGATCCCGACGAATGGCTTGTCGATGTTGCCGGGCACGCCGACCGCGCCTCCCATCACCACGAGTTCCTTGATCTTCGACGCGATCTGCGGCTTCCGCTCGAGCGCTTGGGCGATGTTCGTCAGAGGTCCCATTGCGACAATGCGCATTGGCTCGGCGCTTTTCTTGAGCGTCTCAATGATCAACTCCGGAGCCGGTTTCGCGCTCGGCTTCGCCGTCATCTCCGGCAGTTTCGCGCCACCGAGTGTATTTGCCTGCTCACGCCAGAACGACGGGAACCCGCGCTCGCCGCGCAATGGTCGCGGCTGCCCGGCAGCGACCGGAGTGTCACGAAACCCGGTCAGCTCCAGGATGCGCAACGCGTTGCGGACGCCAGCGTCGACTTCAGCGATGCCGTTGACGACCGTCACCGCTCGCACATCCACTTCAGGCGACTTCAGGAGGTAGAGCATCCCGAGCACGCTATCGATGCCCATGTCGGTATCGAGCAGCACCGGCGCCTTCGCGACCTTCGAGGCGACACCGCTGGTGAACTTCACGCGCCCTTCCACCTCCGGCGCGATTTCACCGAGCTCGCGCATGCGCTGCTCGAGAACCGCCGGCATGATCGGGCCCGCCTCGGGATCGAAGAGCACCTCCGCGTCAGCGAACATGGTGTAGCCGTCGCCGCCTTTGAGGACGTAGTCACCGATCGCGAGCGTGTATTGCCGCCGCGCGTCCAGAGGTTCGCCGTTGATACGCGCGTTCTTCACCCGCTGTCCGCCTGGCGCGGCGGGGTCCACCTCGAATGTGATGCCGGAGACCTGCGGGAACCGGCCGAGACTTTCGCCCAGCCGCGCAACGCCGTGATTCAGCGCCGCCAGGATCGTCGAGCCCGACGCGCGAACCTTGCAGATGTGGCTCTCGCGGAATGGATGCAGCGCGAGCACATCCCGCCGCTTCAGCGGTCCCGGCCCAACGACGCGATTGCCGCGGATGGCGCCGCCGTTCAGCAGTGCGGCGTCGGCGTCGACCGCCGCGCGCATTGCATCAGCGATGAAGTTGCCCGCGGTGCTCTCGGCTGAGCGAACTTTCTCGGCCACGGCATCGAGCGGCGTGCGAGTGGTGCCAATCACTACGTCGAGCGCCTCGCTCAGCTTATTGTCGTAGGCGGCGACGACCGCTGCCGTCTCGGCGTGATCCGGTAGCTCGGGTGTGATCGGGATGAGTTCGTAGTGGCGGGTCAGCGACGCTCCCGGCGCGGAACGGGCGAGGTCGAGCCGCGGCACAAACCGCGCATCCGCGCCGCCTTTCGAAATCAGCGTCCGGTTCACCATCGCGGTGATGGGGAAATGCTCGTGCCCGCCGATGATCACGTCGATCTCCGGGAACCGCTCCGCCAGCCGACGATCGTCATCGAAGTTCAGGTGTGTGAGCGCCACGATCGCTTCGGCGCCTTCCTGCTTCAGGCGCGGCAGCAATTTCGCGGTCGTTTCAAACGGGTCCAGAAATGTCGCGCCGCGACGATTCTCCGGGCTGATTTCGTTCCCGGTGAGCAGCACGCCGATGTAGCCGACTTTCATCCCTCCTTCGTCGCGGATGAGGTACGGCGCTGCGTCACCAATTGGCGCGCCGGTTTTTTCATCCAGCACGTTCGAGACGACCCACTGCCACTTCGCTTCTTTCATGCGCTCGAGGAGGACAGGAACGCCCATATCGA
>DATHXZ010000037.1:0-2313 GCA_035459405.1 Chthoniobacterales bacterium | reverse complement strand
CAGGTCGAGCTGCTTGATGATGTCGGCAGGCTTGAAGCTAAAGGTTTTCAGCACCGCCTTCTCGATGTCTTCTTCCGGCGCGCTGTTCGTCAGGAACGTGTTCACGTGCACGCTGACCGGCTGCGGATGGCCGATGGCGTAGGCGAATTGCACTTCGCAGCGGCGCGCGAGGCCTGCGGCGACGACGTTCTTCGCCACCCAGCGGCCCATGTAAGCGGCACTGCGGTCGACCTTGCTCGGATCCTTCCCTGAGAACGCGCCGCCGCCGTGACGGCCCATGCCACCGTAGCTGTCGACGATGATCTTGCGGCCGGTCAGCCCCGTGTCGCCCTGCGGCCCGCCGACCACGAAGCGACCGGTCGGGTTGATGAGATACTCGGTGGTGCCGTTCATCATCTGTTTCGGCAGCACTTTGCGGATGACCTTCTCGATGCAGAACTTCTCGATGTCTTTGTGCTCGGCGTCTGACGCGTGCTGCGTCGAGATGACAACATTCGAAACGCCGATCGGCTTCAGGTCTTCGTAGACAACCGAGACCTGCGACTTCGCGTCCGGGCGGAGCCACGGATACTTGCCGCTCTTGCGGAGCCGGGTGAGCTCGCGGCCGAGACGATGCGCAAACATGATCGGCGCCGGCATGAGCTCCGGCGTTTCGTCGCAGGCGTAGCCGAACATCAGGCCCTGGTCTCCCGCGCCCTGTTCAGCGGTCTTTTTGCCCTTCACCTTCTTGGCGTCGACGCCCTGGGCGATGTCTTCCGACTGCCCCGTGATGATGTTGTTAACGAAAATTTTGTCGGCGTGGAAAACGTCGTCGCTGTTGGTGTAGCCGATCTCGCGCACGGCATCGCGCACGATCTTGTTGATCGGCATCACGTCTTCGAGGTGCCGCGATTTGATGTTCGGCACGGTGATCTCACCCCCGACGATGACGATGTTGCTCTTGGCGTAGGTCTCGCAGGCGACGCGGCTAGTTTTATCCTGCGTCAGACAGGCGTCGAGGATCGCGTCCGAGATCGTGTCGCAAACTTTGTCGGGGTGACCTTCTCCGACGGATTCGGAGGAGAAAATGAAACGGCGAGCCATGAAGTGGAAAGCTGAAGTTAAGGCGAGTCGGGAGCATCATGGTTGATCATATTGACCAATCATGATGCGTCGATGTATCGTGGCGCGTGGCTGCGCCGTCAACCCTCAATTTTCTCCGGATGCTTGCCGATCCGACGCGCCTGCGGCTCATGCTCTTGCTTGAGCAGGAAGAGCTGTCGGTGGCGGAACTGCAGGAGATCCTCGGGATGGGGCAATCCCGCATTTCCAGCCATCTCGCTCAGCTGAAACGCGCCGGTGTCGTCACAGATCGCCGCGCGGGAAAGAACGTCTATTACGGCTTCGCGCAGCCGAAAGGAGAAGACGCCACGCGCGCGAAAGTGAGCGAGCTAACACGCACGCTGGCGCACGAGCTACCTGAGACCGGCACGGATCGCACGGCGCTGAAAGTGGCGCTGCGGAAACGACAGGATAAGGCCCGCGCCTATTTCGACGAGCTCGCGGGGAAGTTTGGCCGCAGCTACGTTCCGGGCCGGTCGTGGCAGGCGCTCGCGCATACACTAATTACGTTGCTGCCCGCGCAGAACGTGGCTGATCTTGGCGCGGGCGAGGGGACGCTGTCGCAACTGCTGGCAAAGACAGCGAAGAAAGTCATCGCGGTCGATAACGCGCCGAAGATGGTGGAGTTCGGCGCCAACCTGGCGAACCAGCACGGCTTCACGAACCTCGAATACCGCCTCGGCGACATCGAAGATCCGCCGATCGAGAAAGGCACGATCGACCTCGCGATCCTCAGCCAGGCGCTGCACCACGCCATTCACCCGGAGCGCGCGATCGCGGGTGCGCACCGCATCCTGAAGCGGGGAGGGCGGCTCGTGATTCTCGATTTACTCAACCATCAATTCGAACGCGCGCGCGAGCTTTACGTGGACCAGTGGTTAGGCTTCAGCGAAGTGCAACTGCACCTATGGCTCGAAGCCGCCGGTTTCGGCAGGATCGAGGTGACTGTCGTGTCGCGAGAGAAGGAGAGCCCTCATTTCCAGACGCTCTTCGCGACGGGTGTGAAGTAGGCGAGTTCGCGGAGCAGCTTGCCCAAAAAGAGTCCACAACGGCCCGGGAGCTTTGCTACATTCGCGCCGGAACTTGCACGGAGGGAGAGCTCTCATTGAACGAACGGTTGAACGGCTTCTTTTGCGAACTGCGACGCCGCAAGGTGTATCGGGTCGCGGTGGGATATGCCGTCGTCGGATGGCTGCTGATTCAGATCGCTGC
>DATHXZ010000036.1:0-2355 GCA_035459405.1 Chthoniobacterales bacterium | reverse complement strand
CGTCGAGACCGCTTTCAAGCCGAGTGTTCCTGACGAGCTGATCCCGGTCGCGCGTGAAGCGAAGGAGAACTTCGACTCGGGCAAGTTCCGCACGTCCGAGAAGCAGTACGAGCAGATTCTCGCGAAGGCACCGAACAACCTCTACGCACTGTCGAATCTCGGTGCGGTCTACTTCCGCACTGGCCGCCTGAAAGCTGCCGAGCTGACATTGAAGAAAGCCACCACGCTTGCGCCGCAGGATGAGTTCTCACGCCGCACCCTCGGCATCGTGTATTACAAACAGGCGAAGTACGACGAGGCGGTGACGGAGTTAACGAAAGCTCTGGCGATCAATCCGAAGAGCTACATCGCGCACAACTACCTCGGGATCACGGCAAGCGAGAAGGGCTGGCAGGAAGCGGCCGAGAAAGAAATGCTCGAAGCGATCGCGGCGAATCCCGAGTACGTCGACGCGCACTACAACCTGGCGGTGATCTACGCGACGAATAAGCCGCCCGCGAAGGAGCTCGCGAAACGGCATTATTCCCGCGCGATGGAGCTTGGCGCGGAAGCGAACCCGTCGCTCGAGCAATTGATTCGCTAGCCGACGCGGCGTTCGCCTAACCACCCGCGGCCGCACGGTCACGGGTGATTGTTCACCACCACGTAGCTGCCGCAGGTCGTGACCTGATGGTAGATGTGAAACCGTTCTGTGAGCTGCGCCTGCCACCACGGTACGCGCTCCTTGTGAATGATGAGGTAGGCGGGCTCGGGCTGGCCCATTCGCTCGAGAGCTTGGGCTGACGTGAGCCGGTTGCCGGTTGGGTTGGCAGAACTGCTCACGTCGGCCACATGCGAGAACCCGCGCGCGAGGTAGAAATTGAGGCTACTGCCAGCGGCGCGCGAGCCTTCAAATAGCACCTCTCCGGTGTGGAAAGGGGCGGTTTGAAGGAAGTCAGCAACGCGGCCGAAGGAGAGGTGCGGCCCGTTCCGGGCTATTCGCTCCGCAATCCCAAGACCAATCGGCACGAGGGCGACCAGCACAGCCGCGATCGCCAGCGTCTCGCGGCCATGAATGGTGAGATACATCGCGGCCGCACAGCAAACAGCAAGAGCGACCCCGGCGAATATTAGCAGGTGCACATCGCTGCGATCGAAAGCCGCGGCGCCTAATCCTGGAAGGACCAATGCGCCGAACCGTATCGCGAATGCCGCCGCGATGCTGCCGACGGCGACGAGAGCGAGACCGGTGAGCCGCAGCTTGTGCGACGTACGCTGCCATGCTGTTGCGGCAAACAGCGCAAAACCGCTGCTCGCCGCTACGAAGTCATATTCGTGTCGGTCGACGAAAACGAAGAGCAGGACACCGCAGGCTACCCAGCAAAGCGGGACTGCCTCGGCGAAATCGAACTCCTGCGGGCGGATTATTTTTCGCCACGCGAAGATGATTCCCGGAACGACAACCAGAATAGCGGGAAACCACCAGAATAGATGGGGCGCGAGAAACTCAAGCAGCGGTACGCCGTCAATCTGCCAACGCGCCTCGGTCGGCACGAGCGGGTGCAGCCATGCGCCATCGAGTAGCGAGCCGGGCGCGGCGCGTCGCAGAATCAGTAACCAAATCGACACCCCAAGCAAACAGGCCATCAAGCCAGGCCAATGAAACAGCGCCGCGAACCGGAGGCGTGCCTCGCGAAAACAGACCGCCGGCAGACCGATGATAACGGCGAGCACTAGAACAGCGAACGCGCCTCTCGTGACATACGCGCCGGCCACGCAGCACCAGAAGCCGGCAAACCAACGGCGCCGACTCCGCCGGTCCTGGTAACCGCCGATCGCGCACCAGACTGCTGCCGCAATCCATGCGGCGAACAGAGGTTCAGGAGTGACAAAGCGCCCCCACAGGTAAGCGCCGCAGGAACACAGAAAGATCAAACCTGCCACGAACCCGCGCCAATAGTCTGCCAGCCGTTCGCCAATCAAAAACGTCAACGCGACAGCAGCAACGAAGCCCAATGCGATCGGGAGGCGCGCCGCGAGCGCGGTCACGCCGAAGAGCTTGAACGACGCGAGCAGCAGCCAGTGCAGCAGTGGGGGCTCATTCGGCAACTCCGCACCGGCGCTCCGCGGCAGGAGCGAGGTCTCCGCCGCAAGCATCTGGCGCGCGCTCGCCGCATACAGGCCTTCGGCGCCGTTGTGAATCTCACTCCAGCCGGCGGTGCCGATGTGAAGAATCGCCGCCAGGGCGACGAGGAAGAGCAGGAGGGCGTGGCGCACCGGCGGCGGTGGCAGCGCCTCCGGCTCCGCGAATGTCTCGTGCAAGCCGAACGTGCGCGCGCCGGACGACATGGCCTAGTTTCGCGTTGGAAGCATGAC
>DATHXZ010000035.1:0-1675 GCA_035459405.1 Chthoniobacterales bacterium | reverse complement strand
GGTCGTCGTCCTGGCGGGCGGTGATGACCCCGTTGCGCGACTCCTGCTCGAGCACTTTGCGATCCTGCTCTGCGATCAAGCGCGGAAGCATGGCTGCCGAGCTACCGGCGCGTGGGACAGCGGCAGCTTGAACGTCGGAATCGAGGACGGCTGCGCTGAATCGCTTCAGCAGCTCTTCCAATGGCTCGGCGAAACTTCCGCGGAGCAGGGCTCGCGCGTCGAGATCGGAGCAAACTAGGACGCCGGGGCCCGCGGATTCGCGACTTCGAGGACGCCCGCTGTCCCGTCGGACACTGTTGTTCACGCCCGCCTCACGCGCGAGTCGCTCGGTGCGCTGCCCGAAGGCGCTTTCGTCGTTTACACCGCGACAGCGGGCGAAGTTCGCGGTTGCGCTCGGGCGGCTCGGCCCATTCGAGACGCGCGCGCAGCAGTGGCAGAACGCGCGGCTTGCCGGACCCGACCGCACAATGTGCCGAGTCTTCTGGTCCGAAGAAGATTTAAACGCCTACTTCGACGGTACTCCCGCGCATGTCGACACGTGGTGAGCGGCTCGGTCGCGCACCAGCCGAAACAAACTTCCCGAGGTCCATTGGTAGGGACATCGCGCTGCGATGTCCGAGCGGCGCTGCACGCTCATTGATCATGCACGCTCCTCTCTGCTGCCCACGCGCCTCGGACGCCGCAGCGCTGCGTCCCTACCCACCGCCGCGGACGCTACAACGCCGGGTGGCAAGCAACCCGTTCATTAGACCACGCCCTGATCCATCATCGCATTCGCCACCTTGAGGAAGCCGGCAATGTTTGCGCCGTTCACGTAGTTGCCAGGCGTGCCGTATTTCTCGGCCGTGCGCTGGCAGACTTCGTGGATCGTTTTCATGATGTTGTAGAGGCGGTTGTCGACCTCTTCGCGCGTCCACGAAATGCGCATGCTGTTTTGCGCCATCTCGAGGCCGGAAGTCGCGACGCCGCCGGCGTTCGCGGCTTTGCCCGGTCCGAACAGGATGCCCGCGTCCAGGAACCGGTTAATCGCGCCGATCATGCTCGGCATGTTCGCGCCTTCGGAGACAACGTAGACGCCGTTGCGCAGCATGTTCGCTGCGTCGCGCTCGTTGATCTCGTTTTGGGTCGCGCTCGGAAACGCGCATTCCGCCGTGTGATCCCAGAGCGGGTTGTGATCCGCTTTTCCATCGAGCGGCGTGTAGACGGCACCGGTGAAGCTGTCCGCGTACTCGGCAATCCGCCCGCGGCGCACGTTCTTCAGCTCCATGACAAACGCGAGCTTCTCGCGCGTGATCCCGTCCTCGTCGTAGATGTAACCGCTCGAATCGGAGAGCGTCACCGGTTTCGCGCCTAACGAGAGTAACTTCTCGACTGTGTATTGCGCCACGTTGCCGCTGCCCGAGACGAGACAGGTCTTCCCCTTCAGCTCCTCTTTGCGCGTCTTCAGCATCTCGGACGCGAAGTAGACCGCGCCATAGCCAGTCGCCTCCGGCCGAATGACGGAGCCGCCCCACGTCAGACCTTTGCCCGTCATCACGCCGGTGAACTCGTTCTTCAGCTTCTTGTACATCCCGAAGAGGAAACCGATCTCGCGCGCGCCGACGCCGATGTCTCCCGCCGGCACATCCGTATCGGGCCCGATGTGCCGCGCCAGCTCCGACATGAATGACTGGCA